>DASWDH010000374.1:0-1940 GCA_036395495.1 Polyangiaceae bacterium | reverse complement strand
CGGCGCCGGAGGCGCCGCGGGGGTGGGGCCCCATTCCGGACTTGCTCCGGTGGGCGCGGGGGCGGAGCCCCCGATAACCAAGAGAGAGTGCCCGCAGCGCAGCTGCGCCGCGCGAAGCGCGGGTTCGCCAGAAATAGGACTCTATTTCTGGCGAACGGCACTCGTGCCTAGCCCCGAAGCGAAGCGATGGCGAGCCCTGGAATCTTGAGCGCGCTGGGGGACGTTTCGAACTCGGTGAGCTTCGCCCCGAGGACGTGCATCATCGAATTGTCGTAAAACCAGCCAGGCTTGGGCGACATCACCAGCGGTCCGCGGAAAACCGACTTCTCGATTCCCTCGAGCATGTACGTGTTGTGCACCCACCCGATGCCGCTTTGCACGTCCGCGAGGGTGGCGCTGGGGTGCCCTCCCCACGGCGGTGACACCGCCGCGAAGACGGCGGCCGGCCAGTGGTTGACCGCGACGCTGCCGTATTTGAGATTCAAGATCGCGCGATCGAGAGCGCTTGCAACGGCGGGGTCGGCTTCGCTGCGTGGATCGATGATGAGGGCGGCGTTCAGCGTTCCCCAAAGCCGGTCGTTGCAAAAGGTGGTGACCGTGTCGAGAAACGAAGCCGGATCCGCATCGCCCACGTCCGTCTGGCTCAAGATGCCGCAGAAGGGCTCGATTTGAAAGAGTGGCTCTCTCGCGTTGGTGCTGTCGACATCGGTAATGAGCGCCCACGGCAAGAGATCGCGCTCCTCCTTGCCGAAACGGGTCACCGCCGCGCGTGAGCCGACGAGCTCGGTGTACCGCTCGCGAGCGCCCGGGTAGTACGCCTTGCGGAGCGGTACGTCTCCGAGCGCACGGGCAACCAGCTCGAGAAAGCGAGCCCGCTGCGGCCACGCCCGGGCGGTAATCAGGATCTTCGCCGCGTTGCAGTTGAAGGATCCATTGTTGGCGACCATCGTCACCACGTTTCGCGCCTGAAAGGACAGCTCTTCCTCGGTGTACTTGCCCGGCACGATGGCGACGGGGCTCACGTTTCCGAGCTCGGAGGTGATCGTCTTGGTCAAAACGGGATCGTTGAAACGTTTGCGCCGATCTTGCTCGGACCCGAGAGGGCCCCACACGATGCGGTCGTGCGTTCGGTTGGAACCGGTGATGTGGATGTCGTCGATGACAGGATGCTGGCACAAGTACTCGCCGACCTCGGCGCCGCCGTAAACGATGCGAAGAAACTGACGGGCGACGAGCGGCGCGAACGCCTGCTCCAAAAAAGGCCCCGCCCACTCGTTGACCGGGTTCATCTTCAGAACGCAAACATGACCATCGACGAACATTTTGTAGAGCACGTCGGTGGCGGGGATCGAAGAAACATTGCCCGCGCCGAGGACGAGCGACACCTTCCCCTCGGGATCTTTCTCTTGGTAGAAGCTCGCCTGCCCTTCGCGTGCTTTGGCTTCGTCGACGCCGGCCTCGAGCAATGCGACGCAGGAAAGCCCACGAAAGAGCGCGGCGTCGAACCCGCCCGCGGGAAACACATCGACTTCGACTCTGCCGTCGGACCGCGTTCGCACACTACGCCCGAGCGGAGGGCGGCCGCTCGAGGCCACCTTTTCCAGGCTCTGCGCCAGGAGCCGGACGTTACGTGCCGTGATCATGGGGCCGCCGAACCATTCTTCGCCCGCGATCGGGCGATCGGGCCGGAGCCCCTTTGCCTCGCAGGCCGCCGCCACCCAGGCGCGGCTCACCCGCGAGATCAGCGGGAGCGTGCTCTTCAGTAACGTTGCTTTGTCGGCAGGCGGCATACGGGCGAAGATCGTTCGCTGCTCGGCCACAGAGCCAACCGCGCGGTCGAGCGCGGCGCGGGGCGTGGCAGCGGCACTGTCGGCGTGTGCACTGGGGGCTTCGGTGAGGTGGAGCATGGGCCCTAGCCTACTCCGACCAGGCGCCTTGTG
>DASWDH010000373.1:0-4429 GCA_036395495.1 Polyangiaceae bacterium | reverse complement strand
CAAATTAGGACAGTACCCGCTGATGGCAGCACTATGACTTGGCGAAATTGCCTCCGAAGGTCAGGAGGACCAGGCGTTCTCACCAGATACGAGCCGTTTACCGGCCGACTTCCTTGCTCAACTACTCAACTCGAAGCGGGTCGGGATCGTGCCCACCCTAAACCCGCATAAGAGGCACGTGGGCGTTCGAAGTCTCGGACGCCCACGCCCTCCTCCGGCCAGTTCGCGACGTTTACTTAAACGTGACGTCGTCGATCGTAATGTCGAGTTTCTCCCCCATTGTCCCAACGCCGAAAACGATCGCCGCCGCGTCTTTCAGAATGTTGAAGCCCGGCATCGCTGCCTGCGTTGCTCCTATGCCGAAAGACGGTGCCACGAGCGTGGAGAGCTTGATGGTCACGGGCGTCGGAGTGCTGCTGAGGGAGAATGTCGTTCGGAACCCGGAGCCATCGGGCATCATAGCTACCTCTTTTGATACGATCTCAAAGAGAAGACTGGTGTTGGTGGGCGAGCTTATCTTGAAAGAGATGCTCGTATATTGCGATACGTCAACGCAGCCAATCATGCCGGGGCCCTTCGACGCTATCAACGTCGATACGCCCGGCCAATCTCCCGTGGCAACGAAGTGCATCTCGCCATTCGTGACCATCGCCATGCCCGGTGAATACCAGGTGTCTGTGCCGCCTGTTAGCTGATTGGCAACGTTGCCCATAGCGAAATCAGAAATCAACCCGCCACTAGCTGTCGGCGCATCGCAGGAGCCCGTTCCCCCGGTGGTGCCGCCGGTGCCGGTGCCGGTGCCGCCCGTGCCGCTCGAGGATCCTCCTGATCCGCTGGTGGTGGTGCTGCCGGTGCCTGACGTCGTGGTCGAGCCGCTCGTGGTCGAGCCGCTCGTCGTCGAGCCGCTCGTCGTCGAGCCGCTGGTGGTCGAGCCGCTGGTGGTCGAGCCGCTGGTGCCGCCGGAACCGGTGGTGGTCGTTCTGCGCGTCGAGGGGGTCTCATCGGTCGAGCTACAGGCCCACGCGGCCATCACGAGCATGCTCGGAGCCAGAGCGTAGATGATGGTTCTGAGTTTTTCGGTTCTCATTGTTTCTCGCGCCTTTCGTCTAAGCCACTCGTGGGCCTGGCGCCGCGTAAGCATGTGGTGTGCCGCACATTGACCCACAAAAAATCGGGCAATTCGTGCGCTCCACATGGATCGGGCGGATCCAAGCGGCGGCGCGGGGATCCTAGCGATCCGCGGCGTTGCAACCGAACACGGCGCGATGCACCCAGAGACTCGCGGTGAGCTCGGGGTGAAAAGCGGCGCCGGTCACGTTGGCTTGGCGCACGAGAACCGGCTCGCTCCGGTAGGTCGCGAGCACCTCGACGTCACGGCCGACGCGCGCGATGCGGGGCGCACGAATGAAGACCAGGGGGAGCTTTCCGTCATCGGAGGTGGCTTCGAAGCTGTGCCGCTGACGTCCATAGGCGTTGCGGGCGAGGCTGACATCGAGAAGGCCCAAGCTCGCCTGCGAAGGCGAGGTCACTTCGAGGGCGACGAGGATGAGCCCCGCGCAAACGGCGAGCACCGGCTTACCCGCTCGCACGAGGTCGAGGAGCGACGCTTCGAGCCCAAAACGGGCGATGAGCGTCAGGTGGACGCTGCTTTCGCCGCCGGGAAGGACGAGCCCCTCGGCGGCCGAGAAATCAGCGGCCGATCGGACTTCGAACGAGTCGTGGCCGAGCGCGGCGAGCGGGCGGGCGTGCGCGGCGAAGGCGCCCTGCAGCGCGAGCAGGCCGACGCGCACCGAAACTCACCATCCACGGGGGGCGAAGCGATCGTGCTCGTCGATGGCGCGCGCGGCGATCCCGGCCATCGAGCGGCCGAGGCCGGTGCTGATCTCGGCGAGCTTTTGCGCGTCTTCCCAATAGGTCGTCGCGCCGACGATCGCACGGGCGCGGCGCGGTGCGTCTTCCGAAAGGAAAATGCCGCTTCCAACGAACACCGCTTCGGCGCCGAGCGCCATGCAGAGCGCCGCGTCGGCAGGCGTCGCGATGCCGCCGGCCGCGAACGCGGGCACCGGAAGGCGCCCCTCGCGCGCCACTTGTGTCACCAGCTCGAACGGCGCGCCGAGCTGCTTGGCTTCCGTCATGAGCTCCTCGGCGCCGAGTGAGCCGAGCCTTCGGATCTGGGCGCGCACCGCGCGTAGGTGCTTCACGGCTTCGACGATGTCTCCCGTGCCCGCCTCCCCCTTGGTGCGGATCATGGCCGCCCCCTCGCCGATGCGTCGCAGAGCCTCGCCGAGGTCCCGGCACCCGCAGACGAAAGGCACCTCGAACGAGCGCTTGTCGATGTGGAACTCTTCGTCGGCCGGCGTGAGAACTTCGCTCTCGTCGATGAAGTCGACCTCGAGTGCCTCGAGAATGCGCGCTTCGATGAAGTGGCCGATGCGGCACTTGGCCATCACCGGGATGTTCACCGCGCGTTGAATGGCCAGAATCATCGCCGGATCGCTGGCGCGCGCGACGCCACCCTCCTTGCGGATCTGCGCGGGGACGCGCTCGAGCGCCATCACCGCGGCGGCGCCCGCGTCTTCCGCGATCTTGGCCTGTTCGGCATTGACGACATCCATGATGACCCCGCCCTTCAACATCGTGGCGAGGCCGACCTTCGTGGTGAATGTAGCTTTTTCCATGATCCGTGACTCCTCATACGGCCTGTAGCTCGACGCCTTCCGACGACGGCCGACGCTGTCGCTTGACGAGAGCGCGCATCGTTTCCCCCAGACGCCGCCCTCCGAGCAGAAGCCGATCCACGGGCTCGGCGCAAAACGTCAGGCGAAGGCCCCGCTCGGAGTGCGTTTCGACCTCGTAAAGCGCGCCCGGCCCGATCAGCACCCCGCGCCGCGCCGCTTCGTCGAAGACGCTCTCCGACTCGAAACCGGCAGGCAACGGAAGCCACAGAACGACGCCGCGCTCGGGATGTCGCCAGGTAAAACCGCTGGGAAGGTGGCGCGCGAGCGACTGCTCGAGCGCGTCCCGGCGGGCGCGGTATTCGGGAAGCGTGCGATTGAGGTGCGCGCGAAGGTAGCCCCGGTCGAGAAACTCGGCGAGCACGTGCTGGGTGAGCAGCGAGGTTCCGAGGTCGATGGCCTGTTTGATCCCGAGCAGCGCCGAGCGGAGCCCGCGCGGGTACACGACGAAGCCGATGCGCAGCGCCGGCACGAGCTTCTTGCTGTAGGTCCCGATGTAGATGACGTCGCCGCTCTGCGAACGAAGGGCGGGGGGCGGAGGCTGGTCCGCGAACCAGAGATCGGATCCGTAGTCGTCCTCGATGAGAGGAACCCCCGCCCGCTGCGACCATGCGACGAGGCTCTTGCGCCGGGCGTCCGAGATCTCGGCGCCGGTCGGGTTGTTGCAATTGGGCATCAGGTAGAAGCCCTTGGCGCCGGCTCGGGTCAGCCGCTCGAGCACCGCCATGTCCGGCCCCTCGCCATCGGACGGCACGGATACCAGACGAGCGCCGGCCAGCGAGAAGGCGCTGATCGCTCCCGCGTACGTGGCTGCGTCGACGAGGAATGTATCGCCGGGGCCGATGAGCGCGCGAGCGACCAGGTCGAGCCCCTGCTGGCTCCCGGTGGTGATGATCATCTCGTCGGCGTGGGCCGGCACACCTTGGCGGGCGAGATCGTGAACGATGAGCTCGCGCAGGCTCGCGAGCCCCTCGACCGGCCCGTATCCCAGCACTTTGGCACCGAGCGTGCGGAACACGTGGTCGAAGCAGCGGCGAATGAGTCGGTCGGGCAAAAGGTCCGCCGAGGGCTGCATGCGCGTCAGATTGATGGCATCGCGCGCTCCTCCCGACCGAGTAAAACGTCCGGCGCGCCGCAGCGATTCGTGCCGCGCGTAGCTCGATACGATCGACGCCCACGGGAGCCCGCCCGGTTGCGGATCGGATGGCTTGGCGTTGGCCTTCGCCGCCACCGCAACGAAGGTGCCTCGCCCGACGGTCGAGGTCACGAACCCCGCAGCCTCGAGATCGGCATAGGCTCGGACGATGGTGTTTCGATTGGTGCGAAGCTCCGCGGCGAGCACGCGCGTCGGCGGCAGCCGGAAACCGGCCGGGAAAGCGCCCCCCATCACCCGTTCGACGATCTGGTCGAACAGTTGCTTGTAGAGGGGCTCGCTCTTGTTCTTGGCGAGTGTGATGCCCGTGCTCCGGCTCATCTTCGCTGACCTCGCAGGCGGGTCGAAGGCCCGCCGAGTAACTCAAAAGATTGGACCCATGCTACCGTCGATCTAGGTTCTGATCATGGCCCAACACCGTGAATTTTGCTAGACCATATCCGTCCAATTCAATAAACTATGGCGGACCAATCGACCCCGGCCGAGCCCTTCGCTAAACTCACGCGCGCCATGATCCGCGTCGTCTGCTTCGACCTGGGAG
>DASWDH010000372.1:0-19159 GCA_036395495.1 Polyangiaceae bacterium | reverse complement strand
CTTCTGATGGTGAACGAAATTGCCATCGATGTGCCGGGCCACAAGGTGCGCGTCGACGGCCACGACATCGAGCTCACCGGCATCGAATTCGACATCCTGCTCGCCCTCGCGCGACGCGCCGGGCGTGTCGTCGCGCGCGACGCCCTTCTCGCCGAAGCCGGCCGTGGCGACGTCACGGTGGGCGATCGCACGGTCGACGTCCACATTTCGCATCTTCGGCAGAAGCTCGGCGACGATCCGCGCTCGCCCAAGAAGATCAAGACGATCCGTGGGGTCGGCTATGTCCTAGTGAAAGACCGCCCGTGAATCCGTTCCGCTTCTATTTTCGGGGGCGCCTGCACCGCAAGATCTTTGCCTGGTTCGGCGTCTCCATCATGGCCACCGCGATGGTGGTCTTGTTCGTTTCGGCGAGCTCATTTTCCCACGGAGGCAGATGGGGTTTGGAACGGGCGCGTACCTTCGTGAGCGGACAGTTCGCTGAAGCTTGGGACGAGCCCGCTCGGCGGGACGCGCTGGCCTCCGCCCTCGCCCGCGACATGGACGTGAGCGTCCATCTGCGCGACGCCGGCGGTGCGACGATCCATAGGTTCGGCGGGTTTTGCGAGCACCACCCGATGCGCATGCAAATCGAAAGGAGCGGCCATCTCCTCGGGCAGGTCGACATTTGTGGGCAGTCGCAGTTCCGCCCGCAGTTCCTTTTACCGATCGTCGTCGCCATGACGATGCTGTGGGGGGCATCGGGCGCGATCGCCCGCCGGCTCGTCCGGCCGCTCTACGAGCTGTCGCGCGTGGCGCAGGACATCGGTCACGGCCACCTGAAGAGCCGCGTGCACCTATCCAGGAGGCACGGCATGGAGTTTTGCATGGTGGGCAATGTGATGAATGATATGGCGTCGCGGATCGAGAAGCAGCTCGCCGATCAGCGAGCGCTGCTCGCCACCGTCTCCCACGAGATCCGCACGCCGCTCTCGCGCATGCGGCTGCTCATCGAGTTTGCCCGCCAGAAGACCGAAGAGAACCTCGCCAAGCTTCCGCAGGCTCGGCACGCTCTCGGGGAGCTGGAGCAGCTCGAGCGCGAGGTTACCGAAATCGACGTCCTGGTGAGCGATCTTCTGGCAAGCTCCCGCATCGACTTCACCGCCATCACGAGGAGCCGGCTCGACGCCGTCGAAATGGCAAAGACGGCACTCGAACGAGCCTCGGTCGACGCCACGAAGCTCGCTGCTCCGCGCGAACCCCTGTTTTTCGAAGGCGACCCGACGCTCGTGGCGCGTGCGGTGTCGAACCTGCTCGAAAATGCCAAGCGACACGCGGGCGGCGTCGAGCGCCTGCTGGTGCAGACCTCACCAGGGTTCGTCAGCTTCATCGTGGAAGACAACGGCCCCGGCTTCGAGCCCGGCGAAGAGAATCGCGTCTTCGAACCTTTTTACAAGCGCGCCGCCTTCGATGCTGGGGCCAACGGGTCCGTTGGACTCGGCCTCGCCCTGGTCAAGAAGATTGCCGAAGCGCACCACGGTCGCGTGCACGCCTCCACCCGTCGGCAAGGAGGCGCCCGCGTCGCCGTCGAATTCGCGCGCTAAAGATTGGCGAACAGTGTTCCCAGTCACTCGCTTTGTTTAGAATGTCCTTGTTTCCGACTTCTCGACACCTTGCATAGTTTCAATCAACCCTGGTGTCGTCGGGAGGGGCGACCGTTCGGACATCCAGCTCACGGCCGTCGGCGGGCTCGGTGTGGATGATGACGTCGGCGACCTCGGGAAACGCTCTTCGGACGGCACTCGCCACCTCGTGCGTTACGCGATGGGCGCGATCGACGGACATCGTAGGATCGACGTGAATGTGGAGGTCGACATGCACATGATCGGCCGAGCCGCGAGATCGGATCTTGTGCGCGCCGCGGACTTCTTGCACCTCCATGGCGATGCGACGCACTTCGTGCGGGTCGAGCCGGGCGCTGTCGGCGAGGATCCCGACGTTCGATCCGAGGACCTGGTAGGCGGTGCGACCGATGAGGACGACGACGATCATGGCGGCGATCGTGTCCGCCCATCGGAAACCGACGGCGATGGCGGCGAACGAGGCGAGGACCGCGATCGCCCCCAAGGTATCGCTCATCGTGTGTCCCGCATCGGCAGCGAGGACGCCGCTTCTCAGCTCTGCCGCACGCTGCGACTCGTAGCGGCTGATCGCGAAATTCGCCACGATCGTCAGGAGCACGAGGCTCGCCGATGTCCAGCTCACCGCGGGAACGGCGCGTTGTCCTGCAATGCTCAGCCAGAGTCCATTCAGGATCCCCGCCATTCCGCCGAGAATCAAAAGCCCAATCGAAACGCCAGCCAACGTCTCGAATCGCCGGTGCCCGTAAGGATGACCGGCGTCCGCCGGCCGCGAGGCGACGGCGATGCCCACCAACCCTACGACGTTGGACGAGGCATCGAGCAATGCATGAACGCCGTCTGCGAGAAGGGATAGCGCGCCGGTCGCGACGCCCACGATCAACTTGATCGCCGCCACGCCCAAGTTCATGCCGAGCACGATCCAGAGCACCCGCGCAACACCCCGATCCCGCTCGAAGCGGCTCACCCCTTGGGGCAGCTCGGCCATGGCACGGGAGCATGCTCCATCGCCAGCCGGCCGGCCAGCCGCAGTCGGGCGTGGTGGCAAGCGAGCGGCCGATCGGGTTTGCCTCGAACGACCACTGACCAGTCGGCACGCCCGATGCACCGTCGGTGGGAGTTGGTAGCTAGGGTGGCGTTTTTATCGGTCGGCCGTACACCCGCGGTCCTTCAGCAGCCCGGCCGTCGCGAGGAGGAACACATGGGCACAATGACGAACGGCCAGACCGGCACAGCGTCGGTCATTCTCGTGGGCATCGACTTCTCCCAGCCCTCGATGCGCGCCTTGCGCACGGCGGAGAACATGGCCCGCGCAGCAACGTACGCCGAGCTGCACCTGGTTCATGCCTTCGGCTCGCCCATCGTCCCGAGCAGCGGGCGCGAGGTCGCGGTTCTCTCCGGAATGGGGTTGATCGAGAACCCCGAAAAGAGTCAGGCCGAGCTGGACAACCTGGTGTCCTCGATTTCACACGGCATCTCGCGGGTGACCGGGCATTTGCGCCTCGGGAGCCCCGCTTCGGTGATCGTGAGGCTCGCCGCCGAAATCAGCGCCGATCTCATCGTCGTCGGAACCCATGGCCGCACCGGCGTGAGCCGGCTGGTCTTCGGGTCTGTGGCGGAGAAGGTGGTGCGCACCTCGCCTTGCGCCGTGCTGACCGTGCGGCCCAAGTCCATTCCTGCATGGGAGCAGATCGAGCCGCCCTGTCCCGATTGCGTTCGGATGCAACGCTCGACGAGTGGTGACAAGATGTGGTGTGAGCGTCACTCGCGCCCGCACGTAAGGCCGCATACGTACCGCGACGGTGCCTCCGGCTATGGCCTCGGCGCGCAAAGTTTTCGCAACATGTGATAGCAGCGAAACATCCAGAGACGGCCGGCAATGCGATAGATTCTTTCTCTCTCGATGCCGGCCACCATCCACGTTCTTCGCCAAATCGACGTGGGCGACTCCATCGAGCTCGAGCGTCTATCGGGCACGCTCGAAACACGTGAGCTGACGCGTGGTTCGACCGAGATGCGCGGACCCGATCGATCGGCGCCGGGCGTCGTGCTTCGGCGCGAGCCGCTCGATCTCAAGCTCGGGCGGGCCGAAGTCGGCTCGTTCGTGACCGACGTACGCGCGCGCATCTTCGATTTCGGCGTCATCGCCCTGCGCTTTTCTTTCACCGTGGCCGACCCCTCGTCCGCAGCTCTCATCGACCTCAGCAGTCGACTCGCACGCGAGAGCGGCACCTTCGACGCCAAGGCACGAACCCTCTGGCAAGGGTTGAGTGCTCAAATCCGCGGAGGCGTTCTGCCTTGGGAAGAACCGGGAGCCACGGAGCTGATGGAAGACTTCACGGTGTTCGTGCTTCCCCCGATTTCTACGACCGAGGCGGGATGGGATCGAACCTTCACCCACATGTTGACGGGCGAGCCGGCCATCCGAAAGCTCGCCCCGTCGATGGTTCAGGAGATCGCCCGCCGCACCATTCGCTATTACGACGATGACTTGGTGATCGTCGACTACGACGCCGCGATCATCGTGGACAAGGAAGAGGCGACGGATCTCGTCGACATCTTCGAAATTGCTTCCTCGCAGCTTCTCGAGCTCCGTTTCTATCACGCGATGCTCGGTCGCGCGCTGGAAAGCCTCCTCAGCGACATGCGGCGCGCGCGAACGGGCGGATGGTTCTTCCGCAATCCCTTTCGCCGGTTGGCGCGCCGCGCGGCGATCCTGGCCCTCGAGCTGAGCGAGCTCACGGATCGACTCGAACGCACGATCACCTTGGTCGGAGACACCTACTCGACTCAAATCTACCGCGAGACGGCGGTACGCTTTCGCCTGCCCGATGCGGGCACGTCGGTGCGCGAGAAGGTCGAAATGATCGCTCGCGTGTCGGAGGTGTTGGGACACGAGATCTACGCTCGCCGCGATCTCGTGCTGGAGATCTTGGTGATCGTGCTCATCGCGATCGAAGTCGCTATCGCATTCCGGCCCTAGCGTGACAGCCGCAGTCTTGGCATCGGCAGATCAGCATTTGCAGATTTGCCGATTTGGCGCCGACCCATAAACCGTCGAGCTAGAGCGATTACCTGCGAAACTGCGGGATGCGGGTAGGGACGACCGGGCTACTGGTGGGGATGGTGGCCGACGCCGGAGGAAAGCTGCTGCTGCGGCGAACCCGTAGCCGCGCCTCCTCGAGCGCGGAGAGTGCCTCCTCCATGGTTTCGACGTTGAGCGTCACGTCGTTCGCCGGCGTGGCGCGCCGCGCCAAGCGATCGGCCTGCCATTTCTGCGTTGCGTTATCGGTCAGGTGAACGCAGAACATGACGCCCCGCGCGCGGGCGTAACCGATACCCCCCTCGAAAATCTGCCCTACTTCCGGCAGCAAAGGGGCCATACCCCGCATATCGGCCAGCACCAGGTGCTGTTTTCCCTGGTACTCGTCGGTGATGCGCCCGTACTCGACCGCGAACTCCCGCATCAAAGCGGCGTCGAATCGACCGGACATGCGAATGTAGATCGTCCGTTCGTAGAGGACATTTCGAATCGAGTACTGACCTAACATCGGTGGATTACTTACACCATTTTCGGCAAATGCCCAATCAGGGGTCGTTCGGTCCGCTCAAGAGCGGCCGTAGACCTAAGCCGGGTCGTTCACGAGCACCGCTGCGCCGGCGACCTCGCCGCGACGAAGCCGGTCGAGAGCGAGATTGGCCTGTTCGAGCGGGTATGCGTCGAAAGCGGTGCGCACGGGAATCCGCGCCGCGAGCTCCATGAACTCGGCGGCGTCCCGGCGCGTGAAGTTGGCGACGCTCACGATGCCTCGTTCCCACCAGATCTCTTCGTAAGGTAACTCCGGAACTCGATCGAGATGGATGGCGTTGATGGCCACCGTGCCGCCGCGGTCCATGGCGCGCAACGCCGCCCTCACCACGTCTCCGGAGGGCGCGAACGTCACCGCGGCATCGAGCGGCTCGGGCGGCCGTTCGGAGTAGTCGCCCGCCCACTCCGCGCCGAGCGTACGAGCCCGCGCCCGCTCGCGCTCGGAGCGCGTTGCGACGAAGATGCGGCAGCCCCAGTACCTCGCCACCTGGATGGCGAGAAGCGCCGAAGCACCGAACCCGTACAGTCCGAGACGCCCGCCCGGCAGAATGCCGGATCGCCGCAGCGATCGATAGCCAATCACACCCCCGCACAAGAGCGGAGCCGCCGCCAAATCGTCGAAGGCCCCCGGAATGCGCACGGCGAAATCGGCGCGCACGGCGATGTGCGTCGCGTAACCGCCGTGGGTGTCCCAGCCGGTGAACGTTGCTTTTTCACAGAGGTTCTCGCGCCCCGCGCGACATTGCGTGCACACCCCGCAGGTTGCCCCGAGCCATGCCGCACCGATGCGATCACCGGGGCTCCAACCTTCTACACCTGCGCCGATCGACTCGACCCGGGCGACGGCTTGGTGGCCCGGGACAATCGGCAATCTACGGGGGGCAATGTCTCCTTCGCACAGCTGAAGATCGGTGCGACATACGCCGCAAGCCGCCACCCGGGCGACGAGCATGCCTGGCTCGGCTCGTGGCGTCTCGAGATCGGTCATCGAGAGCGGCCCGGCCGAGGCCGGCGCCGAACGCTCGAGAAGCATCGCTCGCATGATGCCACTCTGCCACCTTCCCTATCCCAAATCGATGAGCCGATCGGCGCGGCGAGGTCGTCTATCCTCGCCAACGATGCTACGATGAAAGTTACGTTCGGGGAGGGCGAAATCATGAACGTTCGGTGGGGATTTCTCTTATTTGGCGGCATGCTCGCGAGCTGTACCAAGACGAGCTCGGAGGGGCTTTCGACCTCGGCTTTGTGGGCCGATTTGTCGATTCTGCAGAATCCGAACACGATCAACGCGCGGGCGGAGTTTCGGGCGACCGACGGCGGAACCTACGTCGAGCTCGTGGCCGGCGAGCGCGTCACCTGCAACGGCGTCTCGCTGAGCAAGGTCCAGCTCGGCAACGCCACCTGGTACAGTCAGAGCGTTTCGGCATCGGGGAGCTACACCTTCGAACTCACGCGCGCCAACAACGAAACTTCGACCGCTGCCGTGACGCCTCCTCTCGCCCTCAGCATCACCGCTCCCGTCGCCTCGGCACTGGCGCAGCTCGGGCAACCATTGACGGTTACCTGGAGCCCCACCACCACCTCCGATACAGTCGGCATCCGCACGTCGGCCGGCTGCATCGACGGCGTCGACCTCAGCGATCTGGCCGACGATGGAATGGAGACGATCGGCGGCGCTTCGGGCATCACCGGAACAGGAATGGCTTGCACCGGCACCCTGGACGTGAGCCGCCAGCACCGCGAGTCTCTGGGAGCCCCTTTCAAGGGAGGTACACGCTTCTCGTCTTTTACGAGCGAAGTAGCTTTGCAATTCGGTCCATGATGCCCAACTCCGACGGCCTCGCAGTCGTCTGACGCGGCAATGTTAGCCAGGGAACGGGTGACCGCGCCGGCGGGCATAGGCGGCGCGGTACAAGCGTTCGTAGGCCTCGGCCGAACGGTCCCACGAGAAGTCCTGGTTCATCGCCTCGACGCGCATCTTCTCGATGTGGTGCGGACGATCATGCCAGGTGGAGAGCGCCCACCCAATGACGTTGTAAAGGGCGTCCGGCGTCAGATCGTGGAACATGAAACCGCTTCCGGTGCCGGTCCTCTCGTCGTACTGAACGACGGTGTCGGCGAGGCCGCCCGTCGCGCGCACGATCGGAAGCGTACCGTAGCGCAGGCTGTAGAGCTGGTTGAGCCCACATGGCTCGAATCGAGAGGGCATCAGGAAGAAATCGGCACCTGCTTCGATGCGGTGTGCGCGGGGATTGTCGAATCCGATGTACGTGCTGAAGCGGTCAGGGCGAAGCCAGGCGATGTGCGAAAAAAAACGCTCGGCGTCGAGATCTCCGCTTCCCAAGAGGACGATCTGGACGTCGAGATCGAGCACGCCGCGCAGAATCTGAGCCAATACATCCACCCCTTTTTGGGGGGTGAGGCGACCCACGAACCCGAAGACGGGCACATCGTCACGCACCGGAAGACCGGCCTCGGCCTGAAGGGCACGTTTGCATTCGGCCTTGCCGGCAAGGTGCTGAGCGCTGAACTTAGCGGGGATATGCGGATCGGACTCCGGGCTCCACACTTCGACGTCGATTCCATTCAGCACGCCGAAGAGGTCAGCACTTCTATCGGCGAGAACACCATTGAGGCCGAACCCATGTGCGGCGGTCTGAACCTCGCGCGCGTAGGTCGGGCTCACCGTCGTCAGGAGCGTGCTGTGATAGACCGCGGCCTTGGTGAGATTCATCGTCCCGAAATGCTCGAACTCACCGGAGTGATAATGCTGGGGACCGAGCCCGGTCAGGAAGAGCGCACCCGCGTCGAACACACCTTGATGCGCCAAATTGTGAATGGTGTAGATGCTGGCGCAGGCGTGCAGGGGCTGCGCCCACTCCACGGTATTGAGGTAGACGGGAACCAGCGCGGTCTGCCAATCGTTCGCGTGAACGATGTCGGGGACGAAGCCCAAGGCCTTGCAAAGCTGAAGGGCGCCGCGCGACAGGTAGGTGAACCGTTCGAGGTTGTCGGAATAGCTTTGATCGGGCGGGCCGTACAAATAAGGCCTGTCGAAGTAGTGATGATGCTCGAGAAAATAGATGGGCACCTCGCTCCTCGGTAGCTTGCCCATCCGCACGGCTCCTCGTCCTTCGCCGTGCCCGATCGGCACCCCGAGGACCCCCTCCAGTCGCTCCAGATCGTTCCACGGGATTCCCGCATAGAGCGGCATCACCACCCTCGCCTCGATCCCCCGGCGGGCGAGCGCCTTGGGCAGCGCGCCCAACACGTCGCCGAGTCCTCCGGTTTTCGAGAAGGGGGCACACTCCGAGCCTACGAACAGCACCTTGAGCGGCGACGCCATGGAACGGGCGATGTTTTACGTGGCGTAAAAGCGGTAGTCCACATCCGGGAAAATATTGTCTCGCGCTTCGACGTCGGAGAGCCAACTTTCGTTCACGTTGCCACGCAAAATATCTTCGTAGAGACGTGTAAATTGCAGGATATGCGCGTTGGTGCGCCGCTCGGCGTAGGGAACGGTGGTTCCAGTCCTCATGATGAACGCCCAATCGCTGCTCTGGGCGAGCATCAGCTCGCGGGCTGCTTGCTTTAGGGCACGCGACTTCACTCCATCAGCGTGGGGAAATCGATTCGAGAGCTCGACCATCCGCTCGGCCGCGACATGAAGATGCCGGTAGACCCATGCGTTCGACTCGTTCAGCCAATATTCGTTGTACCCGGCGTGCCCCCACGAAGTTGCGCAGGGGACCGAAAGCTGGTTCGTGGGATGCCGGTCGAGGTACTCGCCGGGCGTGATCGTTTCGATCTCGTTCTGGTTGAAGTGAACCTGACGGAAGATGTAATCCAAAAACTGCAACCCCTCGAACCACCAGTGCCCGTAGAGCTCGGCGTCGTAGGGACTCACGATCATGGGAGGACGATCCATCCCCGATGCCAGGTTTCTCGCCTGTTCCTGCCGGCTCGTCCGAAAGTGCATCGCGTGCTCGCCGGCGCGGGTGCGCGCAACCGCCGGGTCGTACACCCACTTGTCGTGCAGCTTGTTATGGGTGATGGCGTGGTATTTGAAACCCGTCGCCATCCGATGGCCTTCCGGGTGAATGTAGGGGCCGATGTACTCCATCGGTAGGTCGAACCCTATGTCACGGTAGAAATCACGGTACTGCGGATCGCCCGGATAGCCTTCCTTGGCGCTCCAAACCTGCCGCGACGACTCGGTGTCCCGGCCGAACGCCGCCACGCCACTCGGACAATAGAGAGGCGCATAGACGCCGTATACCGGCCGGCGATCCGCGAAAAGAATGCCGTGTGTGTCGACGAAGAAGTATCGGATCCCAGCTTCCCGCAACAGCTCGTCCACGCCCGGCACGTAGCCACACTCACCGAGCCACATCCCTTGCGGGCGGTGGCCGAAGTGCTTCTCGTAGAGATTGGCGGCAACCTGAACCTGGGCGCGCATGGCCGCCCAGTTGCGGTCCATGTTGGGAAAGTAGGGGTGGGTACCGGTGGAGGTGATGACTTCGATCACGCCGGCATCCTGCAGACGTCGAAACGCGCTCACCACGTTGCCACTGTGGCAGCGCCAGGTGTGCCGGAGCGATTGGAATCGATCCATGTACATCTGTGCATTGCGCTGGTAGTAAGGTTCGGACCGCGTTCTCTCGAGTTCTTTTCCCGCCAGCTCGATCAGCTTGTCGAGCCGCGCCGCATAGCGCTCCTTCAGCAGATCGTCGGTCAACATGTGGATCAGCGGCGCCGAAAGCGAGACGGTGACGCGGGCACGAACGCCGTCGGCCAAGAGACCTTCGAAAAGCTGGACGAGCGGAAGATAAGTGCCGGTGATCGCCTCGTAGAGCCACTGCTCTTCCATCACCGTCGGGTCTTCTGGATGCCGGACGTAAGGCAAGTGGGCGTGCAGAACGATCGCCAAATATCCTGTTGCCATCGGCTACCTTTTCCCGTTTCCCCTGTCGGCTTCGTCGATGGCGTAGGGCGATTGGGCCCGAGATTCGCTCGCGCCCATGCGCCGTTCGCTCGCGCCGAGTCGCTCGCTCGCGCCGAGCGACGAGACCTCGCTGGCTCCGCCGAGGCGATATTCGCTGGCGCCCCACAATGTTCGCTCGCTCGCGCCGATCATTCTCGTTTCGCTCGCGGCGCCGAACAGGACTTCGCTCGCACCCCGCATACGAACCTCGCTCGCGCCGAGAAGATAGAGCTCCGAGGCGCCGCGCAAGCGCATCTCGCTCGCGGACAGCCACCGGCGCTCGCTCGCGCCAAGCGCTTCCGAGCTCCCGAGCGCGATGTGCTCAGCTACGCCGGCGAGTCTCGCACCTTGCCTGCTCGGTGAAAGCTCGCGCACGACCCGCTCGAAGCCGGTGCTGACGACCCATGACGCGGCGACCTCCCATCGCGCGAGGACCCTCGCCTCGGCTTTCGCGCCGATGCCGCGAATGATCACCTGCCAGGGGCCGTAAACCACACGGGTGCGCCCGTCGTCGAGCGGATAGATGGTGACGGGACCTTGATAATGTTCTTCCGACACCGTGGGCGTTTCGACCGGCAAAGAGAACGGGCCGGCCTCCCACGTGCTCCGCAAGATGGGCGTCGTCCACTCCAGAAACCGGCGGCCGTCGATCCATTCGGTGTGAAAGATCTCCTGCCACCCCGTCCATGACCATTCGTAGAGCTGCACCGGACCGGGGCGAAGTTCCTGCCATTCCTGAGCGGAATGTGCGGCGCCTGCTGCGGGACCACCCGGCCCGCCTGGACCACCGGGTCCAGGTCCAGGTCCAGGTCCAGGGCCAGCACCCGCCGCGCCGCCGCCTTGCGGGCCTCCGCGCCAAGGCTCACCGACCGGTCCTGTCGAAGAGCGCACCGTGAGCCAATCGACGCTCGTGTCGGGCGACGGTTCGAAACGAGGAAAATCGGCGCGGCCGGAGCGCACGATCTTGACGAAGTAGCCTTCGTACGACTTTAGCCCGATTTCGACGAGGTGCGTGGAAGCAGGCCTACCGATGTGCACGAACCACTGACGATCCGATCGGTCGACTCGGATATCGAAATAACTGTGCGCGTTCGTCCCGTCGAAAATACGGCCGGTGATGTCGTAGATACGCAGGCTGAGCCAGGCGTCTTTACCTCCGGCGCCGAGCCCCTGGCGCGCCTTCTCGATCGCCTGATCGGTCAGCTCCCAATACAAATAGAGACGGTTGGGATCGACGACCATGGCCGTGATGCGATCACGACCATACCCCCAGGGGATGTGTTCGACGGCCGGTGCGCTCGTTTCATGATCCGATTCCGACGGCGGGACGACGCGACCGCGATCGATCCGAAGCACCTCGTTGTCGATATCGAATCCCTCGTTGGACACGTGAGAAATGGTAGGCGGAGGATTTTCGTCGGCCATCAACTTTACCTGGGAGCCGCGCGTCATGTTCGGGGACCGCGAGCGCCCTACACTCGCAGAACCTTCTGGTCCCGGCAAGATGGCCCGCTCACGGAGGCTCACAAAGGCCTCCTAAGGGCCCAGAAATGAGCAGAAACCGCGAGTTTCAGGCACGCTGTTTTTCGAAAGCTCCGTAACCGACCTGAAACGGGGCGCTTCGTCCATCGGAAACGAAGCCATCACACGCGGCACTGCCGGCGTTACGATTGCCTCAGTGTTCATTTGTGTTATTCGGCGCGCCCGCCGGCGGTCCAGAGCTCGCGGGCGCAGAGGACGTCGAGAGCGCGCGCGAGCGCGGCCGCTGCGCCGCCGTCGGTGTCGATCGGCACGGGAGAGAGCTCGCTCGTCGGTGCGGCGGGTTCCCATTGGCGGCACGCGCTCTCGTAGATGGCCCAGTCGGCATCGGAGGCATCGCCGCTCCGAGCGCCGAGCCGCTGGCGGACTTGCTCCGGACTTGCCTGGCAGACGAACCACACCAGAGGCACACATCGAGAACGCGCCGCATGCAAAAAAACGTCGCGCAGCGCCGCGCTGGCGAAGCTAGCATCCACGATCACCCGCCTGCCTTCGAAGAGCAGCGTCTCCACACGCGAGAGGCACTCGGCATATGTGCGCAGCGTCCAATCGTGCGAGTAGATCCCATCGCCCCAGCGACTCGAAGCGCGAGCGTCGGGGGAGAGCCCCGCGAGCTCCTTGCGCACGATGTCGGATCGGATCACTTCGAAACCCGCTCGATCGCCGAGACCCCGCGCGAGGGTCGACTTGCCCGTCCCCGGCAACCCTCCCACGAGCACCAGCGCGGGACGCAGCCGAGGTGATTCGAGCATCGACAACGCCAGTAGGAAATGCGCTTTCGCCCTGGCCCGCGAGCGCTGACGGCGCTCTTCGGGTATTTCGCGCTCGCGAAGCTCGAAGCCGCGCACTTTCGCGCGCACCACCGATCGGTAGGCCACGTAGAATGCGAGCAGTGCCCGCCCTTCCTCGTCATCGGCGAACCGAAAATACGCATCGGCGAATGAACGCGCCAGATCGGCACGGTCGTGAAAGAAGAGCTCCATTACGGTGAAGGCCACGTCGGCCACGGGATCACCGAAACGGAAGCGCTCACTGAACTCGACACAATCGATGATCACGAGATCGGCCGGAGGTTCGCGTTCCGCAAACGCATAGATGTGCTCGAGCCTCAGATCCCCGTGCCCGTCGCAGGGGACGCCGCGCTCGGCGCGCGCCTCCAGCAGAGGGCGAAGCGCCGCCAGACATCGTTCGCTGTGATCGCGAAGCCGCGCGAACACGGCCGGACTCACCGTGCTGCCGACGTCGGAGACCGTCTGTTCGAAATTCTCATGAACATTTTGCGCGACGACATCGAACCGACCGACTTCGGAGATCTCGGCTCGCCGCTCGGCGTTGCGATGAAAATCGGCGAGACGCGCGGCAACCCGTTCGAGCACGGCCGTCGTGAGTTGGCCCGTCTCCAGACTGGCCAGCAGCGATGCGGCGTCGGGGAGCCGGCGCATCTTGACCGCCCACTCGACCGGCTCGCCGCTCCGCTCGACCGCCAGCCCATCCGGCACCTGCACGATCGGCACGACATCGAGATACACGTGCTCGGCCAATCGCCGGTTGAGGCGCAGCTCGTCGTCGCAGGCTCGGTGGCGTCGATCGAGGGTGGTAAAATCGAGGAAGCCGAGATCGACCGGCTTTTTGATTTTGTACGCGTATTCGCCGGCCAGAAAGACCACGGAGATATGCGTCTGGCGGATTTCGATCGACCCGGTTTCGTGGGCATACGCGCGAGCTGCGGACAACGCCTGGATCAGCGGCTCGACGTCCATCGCGGGCCCGCTGCTCCTAGCATTACTGCGTCAAATCCTCACTACCAGATCGTCTCATCGGAGTAGCCATAGACCCACTTACGTACTGACCGGACAGGCGGAACTGGCTATAGGCGAAGCCGAAGAGGCGAGGCCTAGCGGCGATTCTGGTCTGACGCGCGGCTTCCGACGGCCTCGCCGTCATTTCCGTGGGCGACGCGCGGCCATTGCTGATCGTGATCTGTCATCGCCAAGATCTCGCGCAGTCATGTTAGCAGTACTGCTGCAATGCTTCCAGAATCTGCTCGAGCTGAAGCGGCTTGGGGAGCACGCGCTCGGCGGCGATGGAGCTCGCGCCGAAACTACCCGCCGCCGTGATGACCACCACCGGGATTTTCGAGAAGTTCGGGTCCCGCTGTTGGCGCCGACGAAATTCCCAACCATCCATGACCGGCATCATGAGGTCGAGCAAGATCACGCAAGGCGGCTCGCGCGAGTTCAGATAGCCGAACGCTTCTTCGCCATTCGCTGCTTGCACGGGGCGATACCCCTCTTCGCGCAACAGCTCGCAAAGCGCGTCACGAATGTCCTGATCGTCGTCGACGACCAGCACAATTCGGGCAGACGGATGGCTCACGATAGATTCGACGATTGAATCGAGCCTTTACCTTCGTGCCCCGACCAGCAATCGACCTTTGGTCGGAGGAGCACCGCCGCACGTAGCGCTAGTCACCGGTCGTTCCGGTCCCATCACGCCCGCCTGCGTTTCCATCACTCGGCGCGGCCTCCGGCGCGCCTGCGGATGGGCGCAGCGCTCCCTTGGGGGCGAGCGCCTCGAAGAACGCGCAGAGCTCGCTATGGCGCGCTCGAGCATCGTTGCGCCCGAGCTCGATGAGTCGAGCCGAGAACTCGCCGTCGAACAGGATGTACGACAGGAGGTCCGCGTCACCGGCGCCTTCCCACTCGCTGATGCGACGGATGATCTTTCCGATGGTGCCCGTCGCTCGCTGGGCAAACTCCGGGGTTTTCGCATAGGCGGCCGCCATTGTGCCGATGTCCTCCGACGCCCGGATGTGCACGACGCGAAGCCGCTTCAAGCCTCGTACCCGCCGCTGCCCACCGAGTTCGCGATTGAGCTCGGTGACGAAATGAGGCCCGAAGCGACGCACGCCCGCTTCGAGAATGAGATTGATGCGGTTCAGTCGATCGATGTCGGCGTCGATGCGATCGAGCAGCAAGGCGTTGAGCGCCTTGCCGAAGAGAAAGAAGGGTCCGGGGTAATCTCGTTCGCGCTCGCGGGCCACTTCGGGCGGTGGCGAGTCGGGCGGAATGAACCGAGGGTTGACGACGATGAGGCCGTCGGCACCGAGCCTGCGAGCCGGCGAAAGCGGCACATTCTGGCGAAGCCCTCCATCGCAATAGAAGTTGCCGTCGATGCGCACCGCGGGAAAGAGCAACGGAACCGCCGCCGAAGCCAAAGCATGCTCGGCCGAAATTTGAGCCGTTCTCACCGAGATGGTGGGATCGTGGCTCCACTCGGGCAGGGCCGGGTCCTTTCGCTGCAAGAAGATGATGGTGCGGCCGCTCGCGACATCGGTCGTCGACACGGTCAGGGCGTGGAGATGCCCGGCGGCAAGATTGCGACGGATGCCATCGGGGACAATCGCCTGCCTCACGATCGCTTCGATGCCACGCGGATCGAGCAGGCCACCGCGCCGCACCTCACCGGGCCCAGGAGGTGAACGTTTGCGGCCGACGAGACCCGCGATGAGACCCAGAATCTCGCTCCGACTGGGACGCGCGACCTGATCGAGGCGCAGGCCGGTCCATTGCTGGACGAGCACTTCGGCGCGCCGGGCCGGCTCTTCGGCGTGGGCCGCGAGCGTACAGGCATTGATCGCTCCAACCGACGTACCGCACAGGATGTCGAGCGGTACGGGCCGGCCGATGTCCTTGGCCACCTCGCTCAGGATGTGGAGAACGACCCCGACCTCGTAGGCCCCCCTTGCTGCTCCCCCCGCCAGAATGAGAGCTATCAGACCTCCGGACACGCGATCATTTTAGCGACTGCCAGGGCTTCGGCCCACTTCTCTCGCGAAAGCGTTGTGGTGGGATGTAGGTGTCGGACGACTAAAGGCACCTGGCGTCGCCCTGGCAGACGATATCGTCGAACCACGGCGCCACGCACGGACAGCAACCATTCGGCATTCCGGAGCCCCCGCAGCACAAGACGCACACGATCGGGCGGATGCATTCGACGATGCCGCAGGTCGGTCCTGCAGCGTCGCCGATGCGGGAGTCGCTCGGCGCGTCGATCCGGCCGCCCGCATCTCGCACGTTCGATCCGGCGTCCGCTGGTTCCGGCGGCGACCCGCTGCCGCATCCCCAAAGCCCGACCACGGAGAGGCAAGCTAAACGCAAACGCATCGCAAAAGTGTACACCCGCTTCCCCTCGATAGCCGACGAGAGTGGTAAGATGGCCACCGCATGAACGCCGCCCGGCCCGCGATCGACTTCATCGAAGAAGGAAGCGGCGAACCCATCGTGCTTTTGCACGCGTTCCCGCTCGACGGCAACATGTGGGCCGAACAGAAGCGGGAGCTGGCACGAAGTGCGAGAGTGCTGGTTCCCGATCTGCGTGGCTTCGGTCGATCGGCGGCGGTCCCGCCCGCGCTGACGGTCGACGATCATGCCGATGACGTAGCCGAGCTTTTGGACCGGCTGGCCATCAAACGCGTAACTTTGGCTGGCCTTTCGATGGGTGGCTACATCGCACTTGCGTTCGCGCGGCGACATCGCAATCGCCTGGCGCGCTTGGCGCTCGCCGACACGCGCGCGGCTCCCGACAGCCCCGAGGGGCGCGCTGCTCGCGATGCGAACATTGCGCTGGTCGAGGGGGAGGGGGTAGCAGCTCTGGTCGAGCGACTATTGCCCAAGCTGCTGTCCAAAGGAGCCCCCGAGGAGATCGTCACGCGCGTGCGACAGATGGCCGCTTCGCAGAACGCCGAGGGGGTCAAAGCGGCTCTCGCTGCCATGCGAGATCGCGCCGATTCCACCACCCTGGTAGCGAACCTCGCGCTTCCGACGGCGGTCATCGTCGGCGAGGCGGACGCGATATCTCCCCCTTCGGAAGCTCGCGCCGTGGCGGCACTCGTACCGGGGGCAGAGCTCGAGATCATTCCGGGAGCCGGGCACCTGTCGAACCTCGAAGCCCCCGCGGCGTTCACCGCCGCATTGCGCCGGTTGATGGGGCGCGCTTAGCCTACCCCCCGATCTGCTTGATTTTAGGCGACACCCAAAGTCGGAACTTCCGACGAGCCCACCATATCGCGCCACGTGCGCCGCGCGGAAGCCTGCACGACAACGACGAGGTGTTCTCGGTCAGTGTCGCTCAGCGAGTCGTCGGTCAGCGCATGCACGATGGTCATCGCTTGCTCGTGCGTGCCCGGCCACACGAGCGGAACGTCCAGCCAGTGGACTCTCAGTCGGTCGAGCATTCGTTCCGCCCAGCGGCGACCGCAATCCGCGAACCTGTCCTCGATATCGTACGTCATTGATGCCTCTCTTCTCTTCCCTTCCGACGGTCACCGACGCGCTTGCGTGGGCTCGATGATGATTTCGACGCGGCGGTTGTTGGCTCGCCCTTCCGCCGTTTCGTTGGTGGTCATGGGCCGTGACGAGCCGGCGCCCGTCGCGCTGATGCGATCCTCGGCAATCCCTCGCTCGACCAAGTAGTCCTTCACCGCTTCGGCGCGCAGTTGCGAAAGAACTTGGTTCCGCGCCTCGCTCCCCTTCGCATCGCTGTGCCCCTGGACGGTGATGGGGCGGTCCGGTTCGTTGTTCAACACCTCGGCGACCATGTTCAGCTTCTGGCGCGCCGTACGCAAAAGCGTGCTCTTGCCGCTGGCGAACAAGACTTCGCCGGGCAAAGTCATGACGATCCCTCGACTGTCTTCGTTCACCGTCGAGCCACGCATCATGGAGGTGAGCCTGTCCAGGGCGTCGCGGGCGTGACGGTCCGCTTCGACCCGTCGCTGCTCCGATATTTGGAGCTGCTGCGTCGTATTGCTCAACTGCTGCGTGGTGATCTGCTGGATTTCGACCTGCGCTTGCGCCTGCTCCTTGGCGTTGAGCGCGTCGCGGGCCTGCACATCGGCGAGCTCGGCCTTGCGCTCGGCGAGATAGGCGAGCGTTCGGATATCGCGTTCATCGGCGGATGCTGCGTACGACTGCTCGGCCCGTACCAGCGCCACCTGCGCCTGATGGAGCGCGTCCGGCTTCTGAGCAGGCGCGGGCCCCGCTTGCGCACGATTGTACGCGGCTCGAGCATCGAGGAGCTCCGGCGGAGGCGGCGCCGAGCCGCAGGCGGCGAGCATCACGGCGCACGCGCCGAGCAACCCAGCCCACCGGCGGGCCGTAGGCCGCGCCGAGTAACACAAACCTCGAATCGTGCTGCTCATGGGTGCTCTCCTCGGTTCATCGATGAGTTGACACGGCGCGGGCCTCCGGCCCCGCCTGCGAACACCTCACTGGTTGCGGATCGGTGGATTCGGCAAGGGGGGATTGGCGCTGGGCGGATTGAGCGGGTTCGACATGGGGGGCGTCGGCGACGGATTGCCGCCTGGCTGCGAACCGGATGATGGCGGGACCGCGGTGCCTGGTTGCGAGGTGGACCTCGATGGATCCGCGGGCCCACCGCCAATGGCGGTGCCTGGCGCCACTCCCATCCGCAGGGCCGCAACCCGCGCCTTCGCTTGCTCGGCGGCCGCGCGAGTTTTCGATTCACGTGCCATGGCCAACGCAAGCTCCGCGTCGGCCTGAGCCCGCAGCAACATCCATCTTGCGTCGCGGTTGTCGCCCTGGCGCATGTACCTCTTGCCGCGCTCGAGCCCATCCTGCGCGAGCTGCACGAACAGCGCTGCCTCCGGCAAATCACGCGCGCCGACTTCTTGCGCAGCGCGAAGCGACGCTTCCGACGCCGCGATCTGATCGTGCGGCGGAGGCACGCTGGCCGCACAACTCGCCAAGGCCGCTAAGAGGATACTGACCAGCCCGCCTGTTCTGAGATGAACGTATTTCATGGTCCACCTTCCCCCGGCTCCCGCGGAGGGCTAGTGCACGCAACTCGCGGGCCAATGTATTTGCGGCGTCGTCGCGCCGGTTGCTCACGCTCGCGAGACGCACAGTGTGGTGGCTCTGCACATCACGGCAGGTGCAGTGCCGAATGAATCGGTGGCAGCCTCCTTGCTTGACTCGCGGCCCATCGCTTTCGCCGTGCCGCGCGTCAGACCCGAGTCGATGGGGCACGAGGCCCGCGACGAAAGGACCTCGGCCATATTTGGAAAAAGCTCTTGGGCGGCCAGGCGAATACGGTCATCGTCGTCGACGACCGCCAGAGAGTGGTGGGTGTGCTCACCGGCGCCGAAGTGCAGCGGGCGCTGGCACTCGCGCGCGCCATGGGCCGCGGCCGCGCTGGCTAAGCCAACGGCCAGCTTATTCGCGGCCGGTGCCGCCCGGCGCTCGGGTCGGCGCCGTCGAGATGAGACCGGCCTCCATCCTTGCTCGCTTTCGGCGGCGGCGCGCGGCCTCGGCGGCCTTCTTACGACGCTTGACGGAGGGCTTCATGTACTGCCGGCGGCGCTTCAGCTCTTTCATGATGCCTTCGGTGGCCATCTTCCGCTTGAGCTGCTTG
>DASWDH010000371.1:0-11221 GCA_036395495.1 Polyangiaceae bacterium | reverse complement strand
AGCGCCAATAGCAAAGCGGCCCCAAAAAAGCGTGAAGCACCCATAGCGACCTCCTCGGGCGAAACGTAGGGATCGTCGAAAGCGCCAGCCGGCCGGCCAAACGGCCTAACTCGTCTGCTCGCGGCGGATTCGGGGTGCTCGCGCCACAATGGCCGCCAGGAGACGACCGCTCCTTTGGCCGTCCCGGCGATAGGAAAAGAAACGCGTGGCGTCGCACTTCGTGCAGCCCTTGACGTCTTCGATGGCGTCGTCGGCGACGCCAGCGGCGACAAGCTGGGCTCGTACGATCGTGCGAAGATCGACGTGCGGACGGCGCCCGGGGCTGCGCTGCACGGTGGTTCGTTCGGGTGCGCAAGCGGCGAGCTGCTGGGCGACATCCTCGCCGACTTCGAAGCAGCAGACCTCGATGTGCGGCCCGATAGCGGCGACCCATTCGCCGCGATGTCCACTCACCTGTCGCAAACCGGCTATTGCGGCGGCTACGACGTTACGCGCCGTGCCCTGCCAACCGCTGTGGATGGCCGCGACGACGCCGCTGGCTCGATCGCCGACCAGCAGGGGAACGCAATCCGCTACTTTGACGCCGGATGCAACTTCGGCCGACGAGGCGACGACGACGTCGGCCTTCCGCGCGAGGACGTCGCCGCGGTTCTCCTCGCCGTGCACGACCACGACCTCCCGTCCGTGCACCTGGCTGACCCAATAGAGATGCGCGGCGTCGATTCCGAGCACGCGAGCGGCCGCATTCAGATTGGCGAGTCCGTCCGCGCCCGTCGATGAGCCGCTGAAATCGAGCGAATCCAAAGGGGCCGGCGAGTATCCACCGCGCCGCGTGAAAAAAGCATGCCGGAATCCCGCGGCATCGAGGAGCGTCGACCGCAGAAATTCGGCAGTCACACCTACTGTGTAGCCTTCCTTGGTGACCGTCTCCAGTTTCCGGGGACAATGCTTCCGGATGCTCAGGGGGTTTCGAAGGTTTGCATTCCGCCGCTGGGCGAACGCGCGGGGCTCGTGTTAGACCAGGGGCTCCCCTATGGCCGCCCCCGATCCCTTCGTTGGCCGCGAAATCTTGAATGGGGAGTTTCGCATCCTCGAGAAGATCGGTACCGGGGGAATGGGCTCGGTGTATCGGGCCAACCAGACGGCGATGAATCGCCTCGTCGCCGTCAAGATCCTCCATCCCAAGCTCGCCAATCGCAAAGACCTCGTCTCCCGCTTCCGGCGCGAGGCGAAAGCGATGAGCCACTTGAGCCATCCCAACACGGTCAAAGTGCTGCTCTACGGCGAGCTCGAGGATGGATCGCTCTACATCGTGATGGAGTATCTCGAGGGAAAGAACCTGAACCAGACGGTACGCGCGGAAGGGGCGATGGCTTTCGAGCGTGCGCTGCCGATTCTCATCCAGGTTTGCGGGGCGCTCGAGGAAGCGCATCGGGCGGGGATCGTGCATCGCGATCTCAAGCCGGAAAATATCTTCCTCTGCAACCAGGGGGGCCTGCGTGATTTTCCGAAGGTGCTCGATTTTGGTCTGGCCAAGGTCACCGAGCGCGAGATGCGCCCGGGCTCCGTCATTTTGACGCAAGAAGGCATGGTGTTCGGTACGCCGGAGTTCATGTCGCCCGAGCAGGCGCAGGGCCGTACGCTCACGCCCGCCAGCGATATCTACTCGCTCGCCGTGATCTTGTACGAGCTTCTCACCGGCAAGCTTCCTTTCGAAGCGCGGAGCCCCATGGAATTCTTGCAACTGCACGTGGCCGCGCGGCCGATCGCGCTCGGCGAGCGCGTGCCCGGCAAAAACTTCCCCGCCGGCCTTGCCGAAGCGATCGCCAAAGCGCTTTCGAAAAAGCCCGAGGAGCGTTACCGCTCGGCGGCGGAGTTCGCTGCGGCACTCAAACCCTTCGTTGCCAACGTGAAGGGACTGAGCGCCAGCATGCCCATCACCGCTCCTCCGGTCACTTCACCAGCGGCATCGGCCTCTGCCTCCCACAAGGGGGGAGCGGGGCTCGGCCTCATCGTGGGCGTCGCGGCCGCCTGCCTGGTCATGGGTGTCGTGCTCGCGGTGGCGGTGATGCGATTTCTCCATTGAGTCCACGTCTTTGCTTTTTTCGGATGAAAACGGCGCGCCCGAGCGTTGCTCGGGTGGGCGCACTGATGGCCCTAGGAAGCTCGAGTCGCGCTAAGCTGTCTGTCGCTCATGTCGACGTCCTCGCCGCCGTCCCAGGGTAGTCCGAGCGAGCTTTCGCTCTCGTCGTCGGGATCTGGCTCCCGACCGCCGTCGGGACCTCCGTCCGCGCCGCCCCCCGGCCCGCCCTCCCCCCCCGGCCCCCCTCCTGGGGGAGGTTGGATCCACTCGCCCTTCGGCCGGCGGGCGCTCAAAGTTCTCAAAATCACCGGCATCGTGGCCGGCGCTTTCGGTCTGGTGATGACGCTCGTCATCTGGCTCGTCATCCGCCATTACGAAGCCGACCTCCCCTCGATCAGCGATCTCAAGGGCAACTACAACCCGCCCCAAGTCACCCGCGTTCTGGCGCGCGATGGCACGCTCTTGGCCGAACTCTTTACCGAGCGGCGCACGGTCATTCCGATCGCGACCTTGCCGGCGCACGTCAAGCTCGCGGTCCTCGCCGCCGAAGACGCCGGATTTTACGAACACGAAGGCCTCAACTACTGGGGCATGCTGCGGGCTTTCCTCGTGAACTTGCGTTCGGGTCGCACGCGGCAAGGGGGAAGCACGATCACGCAGCAGGTCGTCAAGAATCTGCTCCTCGATCCCGAGCGCAGCTTTCGGCGCAAGATGCGCGAGGTCATCCTGGCGCGAAGGCTGGAGCAACAGATTTCCAAAGACGAGATTCTCGAGCTCTATTTGAATCACATCTACTTCGGCCACGGTCGCTACGGGATCGAGGAGGCGTCCCGCTACTACTTCGGAAAGCCGGCGCGTGAGCTGACGCTTGCCGAAGGCGCGACGATGGCCGGCCTTCCCGCCAACCCCCAGACGTACTCGCCGCGTCACGACGCGAATCGCTCCAAAACTCGTCGGAGCTTCGTGCTCGCCCAAATGCTCGACAAAGGCTTCATCGATCAGCATCAGCACGATGCGGCGATGGAAGAATCGCTTCGCCTCGCGGTGACGACGGAAGCGCAAGGGCAGCTTGCCCCCGAGGTGGTGGAGCTCGTCAAGCGCACGCTGAAAGAGGTCGTCGGCGAGACGAAAAAGGGGGGCTACACCGTCACGACCACGATCGATCCGAGGATGCAGGCGGCAGCCCGAAAGGCCGTGCGCGACAACCTCGATGTCTACGACAAGCGATACAAGCTGCTCGGTCCCTTCGCGCCGCCGGTGAGCGCCAGCGCCAGTAAGAAAAAGCCCAAGGTGACCGAGAAGGCTTTCGAAGGTACGCCCCGCTTTGCCGACCACAAAGTCTTGGTCGGATCGGTGATCGGATCGGACGACGCGCAAGGCATGATCGACGTGCGGGTGGGGACGGTGACGGGAAGCGTCAAGCTTTCCGACTACGAGCGCTACAACCCGCAGCACCTTCCTCCGAGCCAATTTGCCCCCGATGGTACGTTGCTCCGTGTCAGTCTGCTCGCGGCTGCCGATGCAGCGGGAACGAAGGTCCCGCTCCGTCTCGAGCTCGGGCCGGAAGGGGCGATGATCGCACTCGATGTGCGAACGCGCGAAGTGTTGGCCATGGTCGGAAGCTACGAGGCGGCATCGGGCGCTCTCGATCGCACGACGCAAGCCCACCGTCAGCCCGGCTCGTCATTCAAGCCGTTCGTGTATAGCTACGCCCTCTATTCGCGGCGATTCACGCCCGCCACGATGCTCGACACGAGTCCGGGGACGTTGACCGGCTATCGACCGAGCAACTACGAGGACAGCGAAGGAGTCGCCCCGATGCGCCTTCGCGAGGCGCTCGCCCACAGCGTGAATGTGGCGGCCGTTCACGTTCTCAACGACGTCGGACCCGCCAACGTGGTCAACTGGGCCAACGCGCTCGGTATTCAGTCGAAGCTCGGCGCCGATCTGTCCCTCGGTCTCGGCTCGTACGAAGTCACGCCTTACGAAATGGCGTCGGCGTACGGGACGCTCGCTTCGGGCGGCATGTACGAGCCACCCGTGCTCGTCACGCGAATCACCGGCCCCGACGGCGCGGAGATCCCGCTGGCTCCGAAGCCCCCCGCGCGCAGGGTGATGGGGGAAGCGGAAGCGTACCTGACGACCAGCCTTCTGATGTCCGTGGTCGATCACGGGACCGCGGCTGCGGCGCGTTCGGTGGGACGGCCGGTCGCCGGGAAGACGGGTACCAGCAACCAAGCGAAGGATGCCTGGTTCGTCGGTTACTCGAGCGAGATCGTGTGCGCGACCTGGACCGGCTACGACGACGGGCGCCCCCTCGGTACGCGCGAGGCCGGCGCGACGGCAGCGCTGCCGGCTTGGATTTCCTTCATGCGCGCGGCGCACGAGAAGCGTCCGGCGACCGAGTTCGCACGTCCCCGCGGCATCGTTTCGATCCGCATCGATCCCAAAACGGGTCTGCGAGCCTATGAGGGCGAAGAAGACGCGATCGACGAAGTCTTCCTCGATGGCACCGAACCGCAGGATGTCTCGGCCCCCGATGCCGGCACCCTCGAACAAAACCCAGACCAGCTGACGGCCGGCGCCGGTCTATCCGAGGACGCGGGCACGGGCACCGTTCCCGCCGCCATTCCCCGCGGCGACGCCGGCCTCCCGCCGCTCCCCGCGCCCGAAGAACCTCCTCCTTTCTAAATGGGCGAGTACGATCCTCAGTCAAGCGCTCGTGCTCGGACTCGGACGCGGCTGGAACGTTTGAATCATTCGCCAGAGCATTGATACGCTCGGCTCTAGAAGCTGCTTGCCCTCGGCGCGTGCGATATCCAAGAACCGACATCGGTCGGCGCCGGAGCGCTTTCCGTTGCCTTGTGCGATGTTGTTTGCGATGGACTGACTCGCTTCGTCCAAGTGCTTCGCCGCACTCACACGGCAGCGGTCAAGCGGGCCTTCGAGCAGGTCCCCGACCCAGCCGACGAACTGGATCGCGAGCTTGTAGGCATCGAGCTTCTCATGGTCCAGGGCCATGTCTGCGTTGCGTAGATTCGACCCGAAAGAGCACGAATCCCGAAGACGAGTCCGAGAGCGAGCACGCGCACGATATTCGAGAATCATGCTCGCTGATGCTCGCTGATTTTAGGGGGCGGAAGCGAGGGGGGCGAACTCCGCGATGGAACCCGCGCCCGCACGGATGACCTCCGGGAGCGAAGTCGTGAGGTCGATCACGGTGGTCGGGATGCGGCCGCCCGCGCCGGCATCGAGAACCATCGCCAGGCCCTTGAAGCGTGCGTCGATCTCGTCGGGATCGACGTAAGGATCCTCACCGTGCGGAGCTGCGGTCGTGGAAATGAGAGGTCGCCCTAGCGCGTGCACGAGAGCGAGCGTGACAGGGTGGCGCGGAATCCGAACGCCGACCGTCCTGCGCTTGCTCTGCACCACTTTCGGCACCTCGCGGGTGGCTTGGAGGATGAACGTATAAGGGCCGGGCATGTATCGCTTGAGTACCAGAAAAGTCGCGTCCTCCACGATGGCGTATCGCGCCACGTTGCTGAGGTTGGGACAGATGAAGGCAAGCTTCTGCGATCGGTCCATATGCTTGATTTGATAGAGCCGCTCTATCGCGTGCTTGCTGAACAGATCGCACCCGAGCCCGTAGACGGTGTCGGTCGGGTATCCGATCACCTCGCCCGCCTCGAGCGCATCGACGGCGCGGCGAATCTTGCGAGGTTCGGGGTGATCGGGGTTGACGGAGAGAAGCATGCGGCCGCGCGGCGATTAGCGGATCTTGGGCGAACGCTCAAGCGAGATCGATCCGCAGCATGCGAACCGAGCGAGCCGGCACCCCGAGCTCCACCTGATTTTCTCGCGTTTCGTGGCGACTTTGGTCGAATAGATCGGTCACCGCGGCGGCGTCCAGCCGGACTGTCGCAAGGTGAGGGTCCGTCGTCGGGTTGACCAGGAAAAGTACACGCGGACGAGCCGATGCGTCTTCGTGAATCGTGGCGAATACCGAAGGCGGTGCGATCGGCAAGCTGGGGAGCCCGAGCTCGCCAACTCGGTCGGCCACGAGAGCGGTGATGGCAGCAGGATCGAAGTAAGGATGCGGCCCGACCCGTTGCACGACCTGAAACCCCGCGGCGTCGAGCGGCATGTCGAGCGGACGCAGCGAGTCGTCGCGCGAGGGGACGCGAGGCCCTATCGTGACGCGCGTTCCCTCGGCGGCCGCTCGCTTCAAGCGAGCCCATAGGCTCGGCTCGATGCCGTCAGCGGTGGGACAGATGATCCAGTGCGCTGCCTGGAGACTCGCGTCGGCGAGGTCCGCGTCCGCGTGAGCGAAGGGAATGCCGCGCGCCGACAGCGCGGTCTCGAACAGGGCAACGAATGCGTCGGTCTCGCTCACCGTCACGCCACCGAGCCCGAAGTCCTCTTCGAAGCAGCTCTCGTCGGATCCGCTTCCCAGCACGGCAAACAGCGCCGGCGTCGCCGGGCTGAAGGCGTGCAGCGCACGATTCAAGCGCCGCTTCAGCGCCGAATTGACGATGCGCACCGGGACGCGCCGCACGAGCTCGTGGAACCTCACCTGCTGCAGCGCCGAGCAAAGCTTGGCCCAAAACATGGAGGACGGACGCGGATGGCCGTGCCGATCGATGGGAGCACCAATCCAGCGATCGCGCTCCACGGCCATGTAGATGTTGAATCCTCGCAAGCCGTACGCCAGCGCGGTCATCACGTTGAAGCGGTTGTCGCTTTCATCGTGAATTGGAAAAAAGAAAGGAGGGAAGCCGGCAGCCATCTCGCACGCGAACGCCGGTTCGTCGAGACCATCGGAGCGGGTGACGAGCTCGGTCGTGCGCCGCTCGATGAGGAGGCGCTCGCCGGGGGTGGCGCGGTGATAATAGTCGAGGCCAACCAGATCCACGGCGCGTCGGATGCGCGCGGCCGAAAGGGGCGTCGCCTCGTATCCCATCGTCATGTTGTGAAACATCGGAATCTCGGAAAGCCCCGCTCGCGCGAGCGCGGCCTTCATCCGGGCGAGCGACATCGCGACGAGCCGCTCCTGGAATTCGATCCAGTCGACGTGCCAGGTGAGCTCGTCAGCGTTCGCCGCGTCGAAAATCACGGGGGGTAGAACAGCGTCGAACGGAGCCGCACGCGCGCCGTAAGCGCGGGAGAGCGCCTCCTCTGTGCCGTACTTTTCGCGCAGGAACGCGCGGTAGTGCGCGATGGCCTCGGGCCGATAGTCCTGGTCGTAAGGCCCGTCGCGGAAGTAGAAAGCCGCCTCGTTGTCGACCTGGCAAAGCACGATCGGCCCGTCGGGATACCGAAACGGCGCAAGTCTCGGCCCGACGAGCGCGAACCACTTCTCCGCTTCTGCCAAGAAAGCCTCGCTCGCGTAGCTCGGCACCGGGAAACCCACCGGCACCATCGGAAGCATGACCGGGTTGTTCTCGGGCGAGCGCGCCTGGCATGCGGGATCCCACACGATTCGCTCGGGCAAACCGAAGAACGTCAGCTCGGCGTTGATGTGCGGCCCCGGCCGAACGATGGCCAACAGCCCGAGCTCGTGGACCATCTGCAAAAATGCCGCGACATCGCGGCGTGGATCCCCCTCGCCGAAGTCCATGTCCCCCGCCGGCGTCTCGTGGACGCCCCAGGGGACGTACGTGTCGATCAGCCTGACTCCGAGCTTTTGCGTTTCCAGCAGCGCCGAGCGCCAAACCTCGCGCTCCAGCCTCCAATAGTGGACGCTGGCCGAGTAGAGGGGAACGGTCTCGCCGGCGAGGACGATTCCCCCGCGCGCAAGCCCCACCCGCTGTTGCCGCCCGTGTGCCATCTACCAACCGAGAACGCGATCGAGCAAGGCGCCGAGGGTTCGCATGTCGGGATCGTCCGATAGTCGTTCAATCGCGGCGCGGGCCTTCTGAATGGTGGGCTCGACGAAGCCGAGAAACGAAGGATTCGCATGCGATCGGTCGATGAAGATGAAACGCCCTGCGTCTTTCAGCTTGCGCTGCACGGTCACGAAATCGAATTCCCGACGAAGCTGGCCTCGCTCGCCGGGAGCAAGACCCGATTGCTCGGCATACTCGAGGAGACGCTCTTCGATGAACCCGACGTCGAATTCCTGATAACTGTCCGACAAGAGAGCGACCAGATCGTAGACGCGCGGTCCGAGCAGGGCATCTTGGAAATCGATCCAGGCGAGCTCGATGGGTTCGCCATCGCGGGAAACGACCATGAGATTCCGACTCTGATAATCGCGGTGCACGAAACCGCGCGGCCAGCTTGCAATCTTGTCCGCAAGGCGGTCGGCGACGCGTTCGAAGAGAGCGCGATCGTCCGCCGAGAGCGGGATTCCGCGCGCCAGGATGCCCCACTCCAAAAAATGATCGATCTCCCAGCGCAGCAAATCGTGATCGAAGGCGCGGCTTTTGATGATGCTCGAATCGGGCAGCGTCGACAGCTGCTTTTGTGCGCGCGCCAGGTCCCGCACGGCCATCCGGTAGATGTCGCGTTTCTTCTCCGGGCGACGGATGAGGAAATTCGCGACGGTATCGTCGCCCAGGTCTTCGACCACCAACCAACCGCGATCGGTGCCGTCGGCGAAAATTTTGGGAACACGAATGCCCCGGTCCGCCAGCAGATCCCGCACCTCGAGAAAGGGCCAGCGCGCCTGTCGCGGATCCTTGTGAATCTCGTGCGTTGGAGCTCCCGGCACGAACATGGCGACGGCGCTCGCCCCCTCATTGCCCCAAGTGACGCGAAAAAAACGCCGGGTCGAAGCGCCCCCCTTCATCGGTCGCGGATTGAGCTCACGCGCAGCCGGGTCGATCCGACGCGCGAGTTCGGCGAGGTAGGTCCACGAGGGCTCGAGCACGATACGCTTACTACCCTGCCTTGAGCTCCTCTGGTAGAAGGGCGTAATGCTGAATCCGCCCGCAGCGGGTTTTCAGCCGCTGATTCACGCTGTTGCACGTGGGTTCGGATCGACGCTCGGCGACGACGTAGCCGAACGTATCGCCGCTTGGTTCGACCTCATCGCAACGTGGAACGCCAAAGTCGACCTCACCGCGGCTCGAAACGCGGAAGAGCTCGCCGACCTCATGCTCGCCGACGCATTCGTCTTGGCGCGCCACCAGCCGCGCGGCGGCAGCATCGTCGATATCGGCGCGGGTTCGGGCGCACCGGGCCTGGCGCTCCACCTGCTGCGTCCGGATCTGACGATCACGTTGGTCGAGCCGATGCAAAAACGGATCGCGTTTCTGCGCACCGTTTCAGGGCAGCTCGCCACCGGCCCGACGATGAAAGGCTCGCTGCTCATCGTGCGCGGGCGCGGCGAAGACGTCGCACGACAGGGGGGCTCGTTCGATGCCGCCGTCGCGCGCGCCACGCTTCCACCCGAGGATTGGCTTGCGCTAGGCGCGCGGCTCGTCGGCCCGAGCGGTGCGGTGTGGGTGCTTCTGGCCCGCGAAGAGCCCCCGCTCGCGGAAGGCTGGCAAATCGACGTCGACGAGCGCTACCAGTGGCCGCTCACCACGGCCGGGCGGCGATTGCTGAGGTACCGCCGCGCGCCATAGCATCACTGCGTCGATGTCAACGACTGCCGCGTCAGCCCCCGGAATGCTACAAACGGGGCCGATGCCGCGAACGGTCAAGATCTTGCTGGCCTGCGCGGCGCTGCTCGTGCCCGTGCTCATCTACTCGGTGCGGCGCCATCGCCAGGCGCAAGCCGCCCCGACCGATGAGGATGTCGCCGCCGAACGCCTGGAGCTCTTCGAAGCGGCGCGCCGCCAAGCAGCCGATTTTTCCAAGCTCGCGACCTGGGATCGCGTGAGCGGCGCAGATCCTTATGTCATCAAACCCGTTCCGCATTCGAAGCTCGTCGTCGGGATTCTACGGGGCGCCAACGCCGTGGTCGTTCTGGATCGGTCGCTGCGCGAGCTCGAGCGATTGCCCGCCCCGGCTTCGCCATCGGCGCTGGCCCTCGCCGAGGACGGCACCGTCTTCGTCACCGGGGAGCTCGCGACCCACGTCGCACGCTACGAGTGGCGGGGCGAATCGCTGGTGCCCTCTGGCGAATTCGAAGTGGGCGACGTGCGCGCGATTCGCGATATCGCAGTCGGACCCCGGGGCATGTTGTACGTCGTTGAAGAGCACACGGGCAGGCTCGTGCTTTTCGAGTTCGCCAAACGAGGTGGGCTGCTGCGCCGGGGGCAGCTGAAGGTGGGCAACGGTCCCATTCGCCTGGAACGGGCCGAGGGTGCACTCGTCGTCGATTGCCTGCTCGATCATGCGCTCGTGATCGTGAAGCTCGACGCGAACGGTGCGCTCGCGCAAGACGAACCCATCCGTATCGCGCACGACGGACCGATCTGGTCGTTTGCGGTGAAGCCCGGTCGAGGCGGACTCTTGATTGCCGCGGGCGGGGTAGAAGACCATCCACTCGATCGGACCATCGGGGCGTTCGGGTACATCGACTCCTTCGTTTATTTGTACGCCGTCGACCTCGATCGACGCGTTGCGCGTCGCGAGGCGACCATCAACGTGTCGGAGCTCGGCGTGGTGACACCCAAGGCGCTCACCCTTCGAACACAACCGAGGGTCGAAGTCACGGTTTCGGGGTACGGCTCCGACCAGCTGGCCAGGTTGCAATGGCAAGACGAACTGTCGCAACCGCCCGACGTCACCACCACCGTGTTTTTGCCGGGGACGGCGTCGGTGACCGAGCTACCTGAAGGGGCACTCGCGTTTGCCGATCCCCTCCTCGACGCGTGGATCCTTCAAGCTGCCGAACAACCGCCCCGCGTGATGCGGGCGCCGGACGCCGCGGAGCACGAACGCGATCCCTTGGTTCGGGTAGGCGAAGCACTCTTTTTCACGACGCTCATGGCCCCATCCAACCGTTCGGAGGGCCCCCTCAGCCGCTTCACCTGCGAGACCTGCCATTGGGAAGGTTACGTGGACGGGCGGACCCATCACACCGGTCGGGGCGACGTGCACGCCGTCACCAAGCCGCTGCTCGGCCTATTCAACAATCGTCCCCACTTCTCACGCGCGCTCGACCCCGATCTCACCACCGTGGCATTCAATGAATTTCGTGTCGCCGGCGCCAAAAGTGAGCGCGACCCGTGGTTCAGCCTAGCG
>DASWDH010000370.1:0-3690 GCA_036395495.1 Polyangiaceae bacterium | reverse complement strand
GTTCGGTTCCAGCACGCACTGGAAAGCCGTTGATGCTACGCTGCACGCCCCGAAAGTGCGCGAGGCCTTCGAGCTCGTAGAGCAAGAATGCGCGTGAGAAGGCGCGAGGCACCGAAGAAATGGGAATGTCGAACTGCTCTTCCCCGCGACCGACCTCGCCCACGGTTGCCGATTCGCGCACCGATTCGAACGCCAAAGCTCCGGGAAAGCCCTCGGGCGTCAGCCGATCAGTCCATTGATTTTCGGGCGGCAAACGCACGGGGTTGTAAACACCCCACACCGCGAGATCCGACAGGGCGCGCTCGTCACCGGGCAACCATTCGATCAGCAAGCGCTGAGCGAGCACGGGCTGGTGAGCTCGTAGCGGACCAAGGTTTCCGCGGATCGAGATCGACTCGAGATCCAGACCCGCGACGGGCTGCTCGGAGCCGGGTTCTCCGACCGAGACCTTGAGTGCGCCTTGAGTATGTCCGTAGCCGGTCACCTGATGAATCCAGGTAGGTTCGGCCAAGCGGATCTCGAGCACGATGGGGTTCCCGTTGGGCGATGCGAGAGCCGTGCTCGGATCGCCGTCGAACAAAGACCAGCCAAGCTCTGGATCGGCATTGGGCGGAGCGTTCAGCCAGCGCACCGAGACTGGCGCCACGACGCTCGAAGCATCACCCGGCATCGGCGCGACCACGATTTCAGAAAAGGGCACGGGTTCGGTAGCGAGAGTCGATCCGAACGCGCCGGTGGCCGGGGCTGAACAAACGAGCGGCGCAGCTGGCAATGAGGGGGCCGCTCTCGCGTTGGAGCAAGAAAGGGCGGCGGGGTCCGGACCCCGACTGAGCGCCGCCGCGCCAGCGATCGACGCGAGCGAGCCGCTGAGCACAATCGCCTGAATCGACAGAAAAGACGTGGCCTTTGCCGCGAGCAACCGACGAAGCGAATGGACCATGATCTTTCACCCTCGTCCTCTATGAGTCTGCAACCCCGCCGGCCGCGTACTCCTCAACCGCCCGCGAACGTGCAGGTCGGAAACTCCGCTCTCGCGGTGACGATTGCACGACGACAAACCAGGGCGAGCGCATCTTTTTTCGGCTGCGTGTCCGCCATCGTTGCCCAAGTCGTTCGCTGTTCCCGTATCCCCTCCACATGCTGATTGAATTGCTGAGACGTCAGCACGGTCTGGGCACACCGTTCATACTGATCCAGGTACGAGTCACAGGCGGCCACGCCAGTGCTTCCATCCGTCGATGTCAGCGGTTGAGCCACCCCGACAGTCGCGCCAGATGAATCGCAGCCGAGCAGCAACAAGCAAGGCACCGCTACCGCTACCCAGCCGGCGCGACGGATCCCACGTGAATACGACATCCCTACCTCCTTCAGAACGACAAGACTGTGTCAGAAACGCGGCCGCCCCATCTTGGCTTCTATTTCCATTTTTGCTCTTACTCGCAGGCTTTGCCGCCTGCAACAGGAAATCTCGGCGCGTTAAGTAATTTGTCTGTGGCGGGAGTGCCGCTTCGTGACAACAGCGGCTCATGATTGAAGGGTCGCGGGTTTGGGAGGGCGCATTCCTGCGGACATCGGGAGTGCATCGGAGGCCGCACACGTGTTCATCCGCGCAGGGACGAGTTGCCGCAAGTCACGCAATCTGTGCGAACAGGGCTAGGAGCCGTGGTCGCTGGCCCGGGGACCCGCTCAATGGAGCATCCGCGCCAGCGTACTTCGAACCTCGGGGACGCCCACGTGGGCGCTCGGTGCGCAGGTCGGCCGTGAAAAACGCTAAGAATGAATCAGCGGCAAATCCGGCTCGAGCCCCAGTGAAATCTGCGCCGCGGTTTCATACCGCCCTGCGCACACGAACCCGTGCTGCCGGATCAGCTGCGCGTCGCGGAACAAAACCTTCGGCCTCGATGTTCTCGAATGTCCCACTTGGCCGCGTGAAGCTGCTCGCGATGGTCACCGAACCCGAGAGCGTCCGTCGTTACCTGCTCAGGAACGGCGAGCCCACCGACCTACCCGCCCGCTCCCCCAGCCGCGGGCTCCTTTCTGGAAGAGTGTCGTGCTGCGCCTCAAGATGCTCGGCGTCGGCCGAAACGGGATGTAGCGCTGGTCCCTCCGCCGGCAGGCGCCGCCGGGCGCCGCCCGAGGTGCGCGGCGTGAACGTGCACGCCAAACAGAAGGTCGACGGCCGCGACCGCGCCCAGCTCGAGCGGCTCTGCAGGTACATCACCCGTCCCCCCCTTGCCCAAGATCGCCTGACGCGTCGCGCCGACGGCCGGCTCGAGCACGAGCGCGCGCGTGCCGTCTTTCGAAACGTTCTTCAGCTCGAGCTCGGTGTGATCGGCACCGGCTCGTCCATTGCGCCCTCACGAAGCGAAGAGCAGCAAGTCGCTTCGGCTTGCGCGCCATGGCTGCGAGCGTGAGGACCCACGCGGCACCGAGCGCCAGGTGGCGCCCCCAAGTGAGAGCCAACCATCTCTTCCCCCGACGCGCGATTTCGCCGGCAGAAAGGTCGGCACCGGGGCGGCCGAGTCGAATGATCTCCGGCGCGAAGTAGGCAGCCGTCGACACGCAGGTGCCCACGTAGAATCCCAACGCGAGCGACAGGGGCTTGCGACGTTCGTCGCTCTTGCGATTGAACGCGAACGCACCCGCCAGCGTAAGCGCACTGGCTACTTGCAATGGAATCCAGAACGCTTTGAATGTTCCCGATGCTTGCCCTTTTGCGAGCGACTGCGGCGGTGACGAAAACCAGCCCGGCATCACGAAGACGGATTGATTCACGCCCGCCCCTACCCGCAGTGCCGAGCAGGAGGTTCGATGCGCCAAGTGCCAATTCGGAGATTGCATGATTCTCACTCCTCGTTCACGCTAACGAGCACTGCGCCCCCGGCCACGTCGAATACGATGCCGGTAATCCAGCTCGCCTCGTCGGACGCCAAAAACAGCGCCGCCCGCGCTACGTCGTCCGGCGTGCCGAACCTGCGTATGGGATGCATTTCGACCAGCGCGGCCCGCTGTGCCTCGGGTATCTGCTCTTCGCTGCGCCCCGTCTGGATCATCTCGGGCGCGATGCAAATCGCCCGGATTCCGTAAGGCCCCACGTGGACCGCCACGTCCTGGGTCAGGAGCTGAATTCCGGCCTTGGCCACCGCGTAGGGAATGGGAGAACCCGGATGCGGCCGGCGAGCGGCGGCCGAGGAAATCGTGATGATATTACCGACGCGGCGCTCTTTCATTCCGGGCAAAAAGGTCTTGAGCGTCAGGAAGGTCGCCGTGAGGTTGCCATTGACCGACGCGTGCCATCCTTCCTCGCTCGTTTCTTCGAGTGCAAGGCCGGGCTTCGTGTAGCTGAACCCTGCGTTCGCGACGAGAATGTCGACCGGTCCGAGAGCTCTTTCTCGATCTGGTCACGCATGGCCTCGATTTCCGCGAACTTCGTGACGTCGGCAACGGCCTGAATGGCTCGACCATCGGCTTGCTCGATGTCCGATCGCACTCGAGCGAGGGCTTTTGTGTCTCTGCCATGCACGGCGATTTTTGCGCCTTGGCGAGGCACCGCTCCGATGACGTCGAAGCGTCTGGCTTCACCCATAGCTCGATGGATCCCGAGACAGAGACGAGGGAACCGACTGGGACCGCGATGAGGAGCATCGCGGTGGCACCGTCGAAGTGCGCCGCGGTATTCGTGTCGCCGAC
>DASWDH010000369.1:0-7664 GCA_036395495.1 Polyangiaceae bacterium | reverse complement strand
GTCGCCGAGCGTCACCGCTGCATGGAGCTGCCGCGGCATGCTCATGGCGTCCACCGTCGTCCAGGACCCATTGTCGAAGATCTCCGCGCTCGATTCGGTGCCCGAAGGCGAAGCGCCACCTGTCGCAAGGGCGCGCGATCCGGAGAGCGGCGCCGCGGCGAAGAACGTGCGGCGGACGTTCATGGGACCGGTCATCGCCCAGGTGCCCGACGCTGGGTCGAAAATCTCGGTCAGGATCGTCGTCCCTGCCGGTGTCGTGCCGCCGGCCACGAGCACGCGGCCGTCGGTGAGACGCACGGCTTGAAACCATTTGCGCCCGACAGCCATCGAATTGGATGTGGCGGTCCAGGCAGGGTCGAGCACGGCTGGATAGGCGAACGGCGGCGAATCGTCCCAGCTGACCGCGAGCCCGCATCTCGTTGCTCCGGGCGCGACCGGGGAGCGTCCCCACGGCGGTACCGGGCTCGCGTCGTAGGCGCAGCCCGACAGCACGAAGGCTGCCTCGATCGCGGCGCCGCGCGCATCGGTGATCATCGGAGGCGCGACGCGGACGCGGGGAACGCCGCCTGAATCCACGAATTCGAGAGAGCGCGAGACGAGGCGTAGACCGGCGACCTTCTCGAATTCGATGGTGTACGAAATGCGTGGCTCGGGCGGCGGTTCGCGGAGGAAAACCAGGTCCTCCACGCCGTCTTGCGTCGGTTGCAGCACGAGATCGGATCCGTGTACCGCATCGCGATAGTGCGCGCCGCTGCCGCGCATCTCGATCGGCGCATCGCGCGCGGCGGTGAGCGCAAAACGCACGGCCAGGCCCGATCGCGAATCCTGAATCCGGACCGCTCCACGTGCGCGCGCGGGCAGCTCGACGTGAACGCGCTGCGATCCGATCGCGCCCTCGTTCGCGCCACGGGTCGGATCTCCGGAACATCCTAGGAGTGCTGCCGGAACGAACACCGCCACGGCGGTTCGGCGCGCGTCGAAGCGAATCATCGCCTGACCTGCAGCCCCAGCGAGGGGACGAACACCGTCGCATCGTAGCCCGGAGGCGGGGCGAAGAAGTGCGCGACGGCGGCAGCGGCCGAAACCGAGATGGCCTGGCTCGGATCCCAGGTGACGCCAACCCCACCCTGCACGCCCGGGCGGGCGCCGGCGACGAAGAACATGGGAGCACCGAAGAGCAGCGTGGGCTTGAGCTCGCTGCGAGAGAGAAACACGTGGGTGCCCACCCAGGCGCCTTTGTCTCGGCCGATCAGGGCGGCGGCGCTGATCTCGACCCAATCGCCTGCGCCGAAGCTCGCGCCGGGCGCTATCACGAAGCCGCGGCCCTTTCCGTCGATATCGCCTCGCACGAACACGCCGAATTGCCCGGCGTGCGACGTTCGCATCGTGGCGGTGGCTGCGCGCCCCGTTTCGTCACGCTGCTCGATCTTGGCCGAGGGCGGCGGCCGCACATCTGCGGGAGATTCGGCGCGAAGCTCGACCGAAATGCTCTCCTGCGCGCTGACCCGGACATTGGCCACGATAGGGGCAGCCGCTCGTCGTTCGCCGGTCACTTGATGTGAACCCGGCGCGACGCGTACGGCAGCAGCATTTTCCCACGCTGCGAGGGGCTGACCATCGATCAGCACGCGCGTGACGTCGTCCGCTTTGCGGATATCGAGCCTTCCTACGCGCCGATCGAGCTCCTCGAGCAAGCGGTTGATTTCGGGGAGCCGAGCCGGATCGGCGGAGGGATCGCGGACGAAACGAGCATAGGCGTTGGCCGCCGCGGCCTCGCGGCCGAGCTCGCGCAGAACGGTGCCGACGTTGAGCAGAATTTTCGGGTTTTGCCAGAGCTCGTAGGCGGCCCGAAACTCATCGAGCGCTCGTTCGTATTCACGCGCATCCAAGTGCTTGAGGCCGCGCTCGAAATGAACGCGCGCTTCTTGCTCGCGATCGTCGGGCGCGGCGCGCAGTCGTCGACTCCCGAAAAGAAGGAGTGCCGCACAGACCCATGCGGCACGGCAGCGTTTCACAGCGAACGCTCCACGGGCCCAAGGGACGAAGCCGGCTGGGCAGGAGCCGGCGCGGGCGGCTCCACCGACCGACGAGGCGACCCGGTGCCCCTGCGAGGTGCCGCGGAGTGGTCGGGCTTCAGCTCGACGCGAAGCTCGCCGTCCGTAATGCCGAAGATCTCGCGGTTCTCGGCGACGAAGCCCGCGGCGCTCACGACGACCTTATGAGCGCGATCGGAGTAGGGTAGCTGAAGCGGATTCTGCTTGGTCTCGACGCCGTCCAGCATCACGCGAGCATCTGGTGGCTCGATTCGAAGCTGGATTTCGACAGATCTTTCAATGGGTGCAGCCCGGGTAGCGGCGGTGGCCTGACTCGTATCCGTTGATGCGGCAGGCGACGATGAGTCGGCGAATGCGCGTGACCTGGGCTCCTCATGCTTCGACCGCGTTCGAGAGAGAGCGATCAGCGCGGCGGCCGCGACGAGGAGGGCAGCGCCAGAATAGAGCATGGCCCGCTTTCTACGAGTCCGAGGGCCGTCCCGGCGGGGCGAGCTCGACCTATGCGTCGCGACGAGCGTCTCCGCGTCTGCAGACGGGCGCATCGATCGATGTGCGATTTCGACGCGCACTTCCCGGCCGCTGGAGCCGGAGGCCAGCTGCGGTGCGTCGGGGACGCGCGCGCTCGACAAGGTCTCGGTCGTCGACATGCCAGACGCGGCGAGCAGCTCGGCGCGAAACGACCCGACATTGCGATAACGGTCGTCCGGTTTTTTTGCCATCGCGCGGTCGGTCACCGCTTGCACTGCGGAAGGCACGTCGGGACGGCGCGAGCAGAGTGGAGGCGGCGTCGCGTGCAGAACGGCATGCATCACACCGAGCGGCGTCGGAGCTTCGAACGCAAACGTACCCGTCAAGCACTCGTAGGTGATAGCCCCCAAGGCGAACACGTCGGAGCGCTCATCGATGGGCCCGACGGACGCCGATGCCTGTTCCGGCGCCATGTAGTGCGGTGTGCCGATGGGATGACCGGTCTGTCCCGAGATGGTCGCCGCGTGCAAGAGCTTCGAAACGCCGAAGTCGAGCACCTTGACGAAATCGCGCCCGTGGCGGCGGCAGAGAAAAATATTCTCCGGCTTGAGATCGCGATGCACGATGCCGCGCGCATGCGCGGCCGCGACCGCATCGGCGATCTGGTCGATGATGTCGACCGTCTGCTCCAAGGAGAGTGTGCGGTTGGCGTCGAGACGGCTACGGAGGTGCTCTCCTTCGAGCAACTCCATGACGATGTAAGCAACGCCCTCTTCGGTATGATTGAAATCGAACGCCTCGACGATGTGCTCATGACCGATCCCGCTGGCGATTTCGGCCTCGCGTCGGAAGCGTTCGAAGATTTCCGGCCGAGAAGCGATGTGCGAATGAATCAACTTGACGGCAAAACGCCGCGGAAGCCTGAGGTGCGAAGCTTCGTACACCGAGCCCATCCCACCCTCGCCAATCAGGCGTTCGATGCGGTAGGTTCCCCCGAGGACGAGGCCGGGACCAGGCTGAAGATCCACGATCCACTAGGATAATGGAAGCCTAATCCGAAGGCACCTAGCATTACTGGGTCAGATCCTCGCTACCAGATCGTTGCATCGGAGCAGCCATAGTCCCATGAAAGTACTGACCGAACAGGCGGAGCTGGCTTTCGGCGAAGCCTTGCGGCTCTTCCGTGCTGAAGGCACAGCTCCGACGGCCTCGCCGTAAACTTATGTGGCCCGCCCGGCCGAAGTTGCTGATCGTGATCTGGCATAGCCAAGATCTGACCCAGTAGTGCAAGCGATCACTCGCACGCGTCGAATTCGGCGATCGTCGTTTGAACGTGGAACGTGGAGCCGGAGGTGTGCCGTTCAGCGAAGAAGAGGTGCAGGGGGTAGACACCGCCGGCGGTGAGTCCGAGCTCTTGGCTGCGGGCGTCGAGGTCGACCGTGGAGCTCATGGAGGAGTGGAGGCCACCGAGGTTGATGGCGAGCTTTCGATTGATGAAAGCCCAGAGGTCGTCGTCACCGCCGAAGGTGAAGCTTTCACCCCCCTGGTAGCGGAACTTCGCGGCGAGCTCGAGGGTGAAGTGGAAGTTATGGGTGCGGCCTTGGTTGCCGAAGAGCTGGTTGTCGATGGGGAAGAAGGCGCCGCTCTCGTAAGTGAAGATGTCGGGGCGGGCCGTCGATGAGGTGAGGGGAATGAAGAGGATCGTCGTCAGGTTGACGCGTGGCGCGTCGCGGAACCACTGGTCGAAGAAGGATTTGCCGTTTGTCGAGACGGTGGTGGGGTTGCCGGCGTAAACGGGTTTGTCGTCGGGGCCGAGCTCGGGGGCGACGATCTTGAGGTCGAGCTGATCGCGGCCCTTCTCGTGCTCGAAATCCGGATGCGTGTCGAGGAAGTCGCGAACGGTCGCTTTCAGTTTGGGTAGGGCGGGGCGCGGCGCGTCGCAGTTCTGCCATAGGCCGTCGATGCAGACTTCGGTGCCCTGTCCGCAGAGGCTCGAGCAGGTGCGCGTGGCGATCGGCACGTAGCACGCGCCCCACGAGCCGGAGGCGCAGGTCTGCAGCCCCTCTCCGCAGTCGTTGCTGCAGGTGCGGGTGTCGACGGGTACCTCGCAAGGTTGCCAGCGCTCGTCGACGCACGTCTGTAGGCCAGCGCCGCAGGTGTTCTCGCACATCCGGGTTGCGCCTGCCTCGCGACAGCTCTCGGGATCATCGACCGGCAACGGCGATCGCGAGCCACAGCCCAAGACACTCATGATCATCGCGATGCAGCAAGGGCCGATCTTCCGATGGCCGACAAGACTCGGCATGTGGCTTCGCTACTCCAGCGTCGCAGCCTGCACGAGCCGCGGTTTCTTCACAAGTGTCGGCCTGATGGCCGTCTCGCATTTCCCGAAGAGAGATGTACGTACGCTGGGGACGGCCGATGGATCATGACACCGTGCGGCGCGAGGCGTGGCGCAGCCCTCGGGTTTGGCTCATCATCGCGCTCTATTTGCTCCTGACGGGATGGCTGTCGTTCGAGCTCAATCTGTGGCGCGACGAGATCTACTCGCTCCACACGAGCTCGGAGTCGCCACTCGGCGCTGCGCGCAAGGCCATGACGTTCGAGCTGCAGCCGCCGTTCTACTTCACGCTCCTCTCGGCCTGGCGCATGCTCAATACATCGGGCTTTTTTGCTCGATTGTTATCGGCGCTCTGCGGCGGCGGTGCGATCCTGGCGAGCGCGGTGCTCGCTCAGCGGCTGGTGCCGCGCCTCGATCCGGCCTGGGCCGCAGCGGTCGTGGCGTCGCATCCTTTCATGGTCTGGGTCGGCACGGAGATTCGCGTTTATGCACTGACAGTGCTGCTGTCGGTATTGCTTCTGCTCGCATTTTTGGAAGCCTACGCTTCGCCCCTGCCGAGACTTTGGCCTCGGCTGGCGTACATCGCGCTCGCCCTGTTGGCCGTCTACACGCAATATTATTTGGGAGCTCTCTTCGTGTGCTTCGCTGTGGCGCTGCTCGTCCGACGCGATCGCCGAAAGCTTCTCCAATTTGCGATGGATATGGCGGCGGTGGGGCTCTTGTGCGTCCCGCTTTTTTTACTGGCGAAGATGCAACTCGGTTCGCACAAAGACGATCTCGCTCCCGGCGTCGCCTCGGGCGGCGGTGCGGTGGCGCGCGCGCTCAAACGGTTCGAGGCTTATCTCTTTTCGTTCAACAAGGCGATCAACGAAGCCCGCTGGAAGTTGTCCACGATCCGCGCGGCGCGCTGGGCCTACCGAGCGCTCGTATTCGGGGCCATTGCGCTTGGCGTGCTTCGCTGGCGGCGTCGTTTCATTAGCGCGCGGGTCGAGAAGGTCGTGCCACTGCTCGCCATCGTCGTCGTGTACGGCATTTTGGTCGTCGTGTTGCTCCACGTCGTCGGGCCCATGAGCGTGGGAGAAAGGCACACGGCGGGCGTGCTCGTGCCTCTCTTGATTTTCCCCATGGCCGCGTTGGGTCTCTCGGTGGGCAAGCCGGCTGCGCAGGCCTGGGGAGCGCTGCTTCTCGTCTCCAATGTGCCCGCCACGTATCTCACGCAGATCGAGCCCATGGCCAAAGACTGCGACTGCCGTCGGGTGGCCGAAACGATTGCCGGGCTCGAGGCCGATCGAGAACCCATCCTCGTGTTCCCGTCCGAAGAGTCACTCGGGCTCGCCGTTTACTATCGCGGAAAAAATCGGCTGATCCCGATTCCCGGACCACCGAACTTCGAGCATTGGGACCAGCGTACCTTCGTGGTCGACGATGCCGGCACCATCGCCGATCTCGTCGATCGCGAAGCCAGCGAGCCGACAGGCCTTTGGGTGCACACCGGTCCTTATGGCTACAGCTGGGGTCGGGACAAGCTCGAGGCGTATTTGTCGTCCGGCTACCGCGAGGAGGAAACGCGCGAATTCGCACACGGAGTCGTCCTTCGACACTTCGTCCGCAGCGACAGCGCGTCGCGATGAACGCAGGAAGCCCGACCCTAAGGCCGAGATGGGTATGTCGGTCGTGGCCAGCCGCTCGCTTCGGTACCACGGTGCCAGGCATGGTCCACGCGTATCCCGAGACCGCGGCTGAGGGAACCTGCCCTGTTTGTCGCACGCCGGCTCCGCCTTTGGCGTTCGTCAAGAACGGCTATCCTATGCACCGTTGCCCGACCTGCCAGCTGGTCTACTCGGCCCGTCCTCCACAGGGCGAGAAGCTCGAGGCCCTCTACTCGGCGCAGTATTTCACGGACGGCGGCGCCGGCTACCCCGACTACATCGCCGATGAACGAACGCATCGGCGGCAAGCACGTAGCTACCTCCGTAAGATCTCCAAGCTCGATGCCAAGCCCGGCTCGGTCCTCGACGTAGGCTGCGCGACCGGTTTTTTTCTCGACGAGGCGCGCAAGGCCGGTTGGACGGTCAGCGGGTGCGAGCTCAGCGAATACGCGCAGCGCTTTGCCGAGCGCGAGCTCGGGCTCGATGTCGTGCGGGCAGGGTTTCTCGACCCCCATTTCGTGCCGCGCCCAGAGTCGTTCGACCTCATCACGATGTTCAACGTGCTCGAGCACGTACCGGACCCGACCGGTGTCGAATCGAAACTTGCGAACCTCGTCCGTCCGGGAGGGCACCTGGTCATCGAGACATGGGACCCCCACTCGTTGTTCGCTCGAATGCTAGGCCCGAAGTGGCCGACGTACGCGCCTCCGACCGTGCTCTACTGCTTCACCAAACGCACCTTGACGCACCTGTTCGACCCCGAGCGCTGGACGCTGGTCAGCTATCGGCCGGCGGCGAAGTGGATCTCCATCGACCACGGGCTGTCTTTGCTCGAGTACGAAGCGCGCAAGCGGCCGCCGCTGGCGAGACTGCTGCGGGCGGTGCGCCGCTCGTGGCTCGGGCGAATCGATGTACCGTACTGTTTGGGTGATCTGGCCCTCGTCGTTTTTCGCCGCACCTCGCCCCTGGCGAAAACGGTGACCGACGGGCACACCCAGAAGAAATCTTTCGTCGCGATGCCCCAGTCCTGACCAGCAGGTCACCGCGATCGAACAAGTATGGCATGGGGTGGCTCGGACCGCTCCATCGACGAGATCCCTTGTGTATCCCGGTGCATTCGGTGCTAAGAACGGGGGCGCTTGGGCCGATTTC
>DASWDH010000368.1:0-7732 GCA_036395495.1 Polyangiaceae bacterium | reverse complement strand
CTTGCGGCGCGCGGATGCGATCGTTCAAGAGGAGATCAAGGCGTCGGGCCTCTACGAGTCGCTTTGGCAAAGCTTCGCGGTCCTCCTACCGGTTCGTTCGGTCGGCGTCATGGGAGATGGGCGTACCTACGAGGAAACCATCGCCGTACGGGCCGTTCTTTCGAGCGACGGTATGACCGCCGACTGGGCTCGCTTGCCACACGACTTGCTCGCGCGGATCTCGGCGCGCATCATCAACGAAGTCAAAGGTGTCAACCGGGTGGTCTATGACATCTCTTCCAAGCCTCCGTCGACCATCGAGTGGGAGTAGCGCTTTGGGCTTGGCTCGCCTCGCCCTCGCCGTTGTCTTCGCGGGCTCCGTTTCTTGCCAGCTCGTCGCGTCGACACCCGCCACCGTTTCGCTCCGCGTGCAGGGCAACGTTGCCGACGCGCAAGTGACGATCGACGACATTGCGGTCGGGGCGCTCGCCTACGTGGCCGCGCGCGGCGTCGCGCTGCCCCCGGGACGGCATCGCGTCACGGTCGAAAGGACCGGGTACTTCCCGTGGGACGCGTTGATAGAAGCCAACCAGGCCCCCATCTACCTGCAGGTCACGATGGTTCCGATTCCGGATTGATCCCATGCCGCGCGTCGATCTGAACATCGATCTCGGCGAATTACCGAACGAGCCGGAGGAGCTCTATGCGCTGGCGACGGTGGTCAACATCGCCTGCGGCGGTCACGCCGGCGATGCCGAATCGATGGCCCGTTCGGTCGAACGGGCCGTTCGTTTTGGCGCACGGGTGGCAGCCCACCCTTCGTATCCGGATCGCGCGGGGTTTGGCCGCGCGCACATGGCGATCGCGCCGAGGCTGCTCTACGAGGCGATCGTGGACCAGACCGATGCTCTCGCGCACCTGGCGCGGCGCATGGGCACGGTGCTTTGGGGCGCCAAGATGCACGGCGCGCTCTATCACGACGCGGCAACACACCGAGAGATCGCCGGCGCCGTTCTCGACGCGGTCGTTGCCGCGTGGCCGGACGGCGTCGCGATCATGGGCCCCCCGTGGGGCCACTTGGAAAGCGAAAGCCGAGCGCGCGGCCTCTCGTACGTGCGGGAGGGGTTCGCCGATCGGCGCTACGGAGCGGACGGCAAGCTCGTGTCGCGCGAAAAGCCCGACGCGCTCGTCGAAACACCGGAGGCATGCGCCGAACAGGCGCTCGCGTTGGCTCGCGGCGGGGGCGTCGAGACCGTCTGCGTGCATGGCGACCGTCCCGATGCCGTCGCGATCGCGCGCGCGGTGCGCCGCGCCCTCGAGAACGAGGGGTTTTTGGCGCGATGAAGATTCATCCGTACGGCGATGGCGCCCTCTACGTGGATCTCGAAATCGACGACGCCCCCGACCGCGCCGATCGCACGCGGAACGTGGCCGCGTCGCTTCGTGAACGGTTGCCCGACGGCGACGTCGTCATCGGCGCGGGTAGCTTGGCGGTGTTCGGTGTGGGGGGCTGGGACGATCTCGACGGCATCATCGTGGAGGCGATGAGCGCTTCCGGGCTCGTTGTCGGCGAGCCACGCAAGCACGAGCTACGCGCGATCTACGACGGCCCCGATCTCGAAGACGTGGCACGCCTGACCGGGAGCAGCGTGGCCGACGTGATCGCACTCCACTGCGGGCGCGAGTACGGGGTCGAGCTCATCGGCTTTCTTCCTGGTTTTGCGTACCTCGCCCCGCTCGATCCGCGCCTCGTCGTCGGCCGTCGCGCGTCACCTCGCCCGCGTGTCGCCCCATCCAGTCTGGCCATCGCTGGGGCGTACACGGGCATTTATCCCGTCGGGTCGCCGGGCGGCTGGCAGCTCATCGGCCGCGTGCTCGACGTGACCCTCTTCGATCCCGGGTGCGATCCCCCCGCGCTGCTGCAGCCCGGCGACCGGGTGCGGTTCGTTCGTGCCGATGCCTGAGCTCCTCGTTCTCGTGGCTCCCCCTGGCGCGACCATCCAGGATGCCGGTCGGCCAGGGTGGCTGCACGCCGGGGTGCCTCCCTCGGGTCCTCTCGATGCGACCGCTCACGCCGCCGCCAACCTCACGGTTGGCAACGACGCGCGCGCCGCCGCATTGGAAGTACCGCTCGGGCCGGTCCGCATCGCGGCCGCCGGCGAGCTCATGCTGTCGATCGACGGAGAGCGTCGTGTCTCGCTTCGCGACGGCGCCGAGCTGTTCGTACCCCCCTGCGAGCGGGCGGTGCGGTATGTCGCCGTCGCGGGTGGCTTCGACGTGCCGCTGGTGCTTGGGTCGAGAGCGACGCTGGCCGTCGCCGCGCTGGGAGGTTTCGAAGGGCGAGCGATACGCGCCGGCGATCGTTTGCCCATCGGACTCGCGCGCGCCGCGCCTGCACCCACGGCGACGCCGACGATCGGCGAGCCCGGCGATCCCGCCGTTCTCCAGGTGATGCCCGGCCCGCATTTGCATCGGCTTTCGCCCGGCGCGCTGGAGCAGCTTCTCGCGACGACGTGGCAGATCTCGCCACGCAGTGATCGCGTGGGCGTGCGGCTCGAGGGAGCAGCCATCGCGCGACGCGGCGACGACCGCGCTCCTCCGGTTCCCATGGTGCGAGGCGCCGTTCAAGTGACCAGCGATGGGACCCCGATCGTGCTCGGCCCCGACCATCCAGTCACTGGCGGCTATCCCGTCGTCGCGGTTGTTGGGCGCGCGTCACAAGCGATGCTGGCTCGACTCAGGGCGAAGCGCGCCGTGCGCTTCGCCCTGTCCGAGCCCCCTTCTACAGATCGACGTAGCCGATGAGTCCGAGACCGATGCCGATGTCTCGGTACGTCGTGCCATAAGAGGTCGTGACGCCGTTGGCTGCCGTGTGGCTATGCGTTCCTGCAAAGCTGATATCGCCCTGAGGTCCGACATAGAACGCGAAATTGCGGAACGGGCTCACGACCAGCAACGCGTCGAGCGACAACAGCCAGTAGCTGTTGCTGTCTTTGACCGGCGGTCCCGGTTCCTGCGTGCCGATACGAAAGAAGCCCGGTCCCCCCCGAAACCAGAAGCCGACGATGTCGTTGAACATCAAGGCGTAGCCCACCTTGAACTGGAGGTTGAAAGTCGAGGTGTCCTCGGTGTCCGTCGTCACCTGCACACCCGCGGGTCCCTGTCGCGTGGTGACGCTGCCGCCGCGCGCCTCGTATCCGATCGTGCCGCCGAGGGACAGCGAGGGGATGATGAAGTAGTGCACGCCCGCCTGCGGGCCATGCGGCGAGGGTGTCCCCTGGCTGTAGAGGAACCCAAACCGATTTTGGGTCGTGCTGATCTCCAGGCCAGTCGGAGGGGGGGATGCAGCCCACCTTTCGGTTTGGAGCGAAAACAGGTTTTCGCCGGTGATCGCCAACTGCCCCTTATCTCCGAATCGGGCTTGCGCGAACGCGCTTGGTTCCCGAGCCAGAAACGCGAAAGCAGCCGATCCAGCGGCTGCCAGGGTGAACAACAGGTTTCTAACTGCCGAAATACATTGTCGTTTTCGGATCATGGGCGCGCATGGTAACACGATGGTGACCCTAGGGAAGCCTTGACGAGCACGACAGCCTGTCCGGTGTTCATTTGCAACTTGGACGGATGATCGGACCGAACGAGCCGAGACCGTGGGTCATACTCGTTCGCCCCCACCGATCGCGGTAGATTACAGGTTCACGTACCCGATGAGCCCGAGGCCGATGCCGATGTCTCGGTAGGTGCCCCCCCAGGAGGCGGTGACGCCATCTTCGGTGTGGCTACGGGAACCGGCGAAGCTGATATCGCCTTGAGGACCGGCGTAGAACGCGAAGTTGCGGAAGGGGCTCACGACCAGCAGCGCGTCGAGCGACAGTAACCAATACGACCACGTATCTTTGTCGCCGTTCGCTGGTTGCTGCGTTCCCACACGGAAGTAGCCCGGTCCGCCGCGAAACCACAAGCCGACGACGTCGCTGAACATCAACGCGTAACCAATCTTGAACTGCAGATTGAAGGTCGAGGAGTCCGCATCGTCGAGCGTGACGACGACGCTCTCACCAGGCCCACGCCGTTCGGTGTGAGAACCGCCGCGTGCTTCGTACCCGATCGTGCCGCCGATCGAGAGTGACGGAATCACGAAGAAGTGGATGCCTGCCTGCGGGCCGTGCGGCGACGGGGTGCCCTGGCTGTATAGGAAGCCAAACCGGTTTTGCGTCACGGCGAACTCCAGGCCCAGGGGCGGAGGGGACTCCGCAAATCTCTCGGTCTGGAGCGAAAACAGGTTTTCGCCGGTGATGGCCAACTGCCCCTTGTCGCCGAATCGGGCCTGAGCGAACGCAGGCGCTTCGCGAGCCAGGAGCGCGAAAGCGGCCGCCGCCGCGGTGGTGAGGGCGAACAGCGCGTTTCTAACTACCGAAATACATTGTCGTTTTCGGGTCATGGTCGCGCATCGTAACACGCAAATTCCCAATTGGGAGCTTGACAATGCCTACCCGTTTGAGGCAGGACCCTGCACCCGAACGGAGAATGAATGGCCAATCGTGCAATATGGTCGATGCGGCTTCGCCATGAGTGGCTGAAGAAGCCGCTCAAGAAAGCTCGTTTCAAGAAATCGCAGCGCGTTCGCGTTGGCTTCGAGGATGCTCTCCAGCGCAAGCTGACCGGACAAGATCAGTCGAAGGCGCAGTAGAGCTCGTCAGGTCTCCGAACGCAGCACCGCTACGCCGACGTCGGCTCCCATTTTGGTGGCTCGCTTGGCGGCGAGGCCGAAACTGCGCCCGGTGATCTCGATCGGTTGGTGAAACACGGCTCCGTTTTCGGTTTTGCCGCCGAGCCCGAGTCCTTCCAGTGTCTCGGCGTTGACGAGTGGGGTCACCGGCGCTCCGTACACTTTGGGTCCCGCGAAGACGAAGACGTAAACGAGCGGTTGCTTCGTGCGCGAGTCCCCGGATTTGAGCGCCTCCGAAATCAGGTCGTGCTTGAGCGTTTCCTCGAGATGATAAGCGAATCGGCGGAGCGACCAGCCGCTCACGTACATGCCCCGCACGACCCCTTTGGCGTCACGCACGGGGGCCGCCGCCAGCCATTGCTCGTCGCCTCCCATACGTGCGCCGGCGGTTTCCGGCATCGAACCGCGAAGCTCGGTTGGTTCCCCGGCGAGCACCTTGACGAGCGTCGGGTAAGCGGCGACCAGCGATTTGCCGGCGAGCTGGTCCGGCTCTTGATCGCTGCGAACGACGATTCCCTGGTCGTCAGCGAGCGCGAAGAACGTGCTTTTCGCAATCTCGAGGTCGCGGTCGTCCCCCCGCACGCGATCGAGGGCCCGGCGCACCGAGCCAGGTTCGGCGTGAGGGTCACCCTTTCCTTCCCAGATCTGGCCGAGCGCCTTCGCTCCTCGCGGAAGACCACGCCGAACTTCCTCCACGTCGTTATCAGCCAGGGTCGCGAGTCGCTCGATGTGGCTGAGGGCCTTGCGCTCCGAGATCTTCGCGGACTCGGTGCAACCCCAAGCGAGGCTCACCAAGAGCCCGAGCCTGAACGCCCCTTTGCCGAAAGGCATGGCGCTGGATGCTAGCATGGGAAGTGATCGAGAAAGTCCCGATGCAGCAGGATCGCCGGCTCGGCTGATGCGGCGAGCTCGCGAGCGCGGTAGCCGGTGGCGATCGACTCGACCGTGACCGCGCGCCCCTGGATGCGAAATCTTGCTCGCCAGTCTTTCACGGCCAGGCAGAAAGCGTCGCCTTGGCGCCGGATCCTCCGGTACGGGTGTGGTTCGGCTCCCAGCGACAGCGCCCGTTCGATCGGCTCGACGAGATCCACGCCGTGCACGTCGCAGAGCCACCGCGTTTGCTCTCGCGCGAGCGGCTCCCACGCAACTTCGAACCCCGGCTCCGGATCGCGAGCTTCGATCCAGCCTGCCTTGGCGGTCGGAATCGCGTCCGCGAAGGGAACGTACGGCTTGATGTCGAGCACCGGCGTTCCGTCGAGCAGGTCGAGGTTACGCACCCGAAGCGTCAGTCCATCGACGCCTTCGAGCTTCAGCACCGACAACCCGATCGGATTGGGGCGATGCGGCGATCGAGTGGCGAACACGCCGCGCCGTTTGCGGCTCCGGGGCGGAAGCACTTTCGGACGCCACCCCTCGTTCAAGTGAAACCAGAAGAGCACCCAAATGTGATCCCAGCGCTCCAAATCGGACAGCGCGTGCTCCAAATCGTGCCCGGACAAAAGCTCGATCGTCCCCTGCGCGCCCTGCGCCGCGTAAGGCTGCCGCGGCGCGCTCACCCGTTCGACGAACGGCGAGTGCGCGAATCCAATCGGGCGCACGATCAGCGGGCGTTCCGGACGCATGTTGGCACCATGGTGCCATGCTCGGCTGCTCGGTGCTTTGCAACGCTCGGACGGGGTGATATGTGCCCCTCCTGGACACCAGCCGAAGTGGCGGAATGGCAGACGCGGCGGATTCAAAATCCGCTACTCGCAAGGGTGTGAGGGTTCAAGTCCCTCCTTCGGCACTGGTTGATCTGCGCGACGGCGTGCCGCTCCTTGAAGATGGAGGCCGGAAGGCTAGAATCGGGCATGCTTGAGCTTCGGAGGCAGGCCGTGCTCCTGTTGGTGCTGGCGTGCACGGCGTGCGGCTCGGGCGAGTCCTCGGTCTCCGTAGACGGAGGCATCGACGACGCGTGTCCGGACGAACCCGAGGTGACTCCTCCTGATGCTGGAGGGGGCGATGATGGTTCCGACGGCGTAACGACCGACGACGCGGTCTCCGAGGACGACGCAGCTCTGCCGTGCGAACTCGATGCCGAGGCAGAAACCTGGGATGCTATGCCTCCCCAGAGCGCGTGCGTCGCGGTGGCCGAAGAGCATCCCGACGAGGGACACGGCCACGTCGCTGCTTGCTCGCCGGTCACGTACGCGACCAATCCCCCCTCGTCGGGGAATCACTACCCGTTTTGGGCCGCGTACCGAACGTATGCGAAGCCGATCCCCCGCGGGTTCTGGGTCCACAACCTCGAGCACGGCGCCGTGGTGATCACCTACAACTGCCCTGGCGGCTGCCCGCTCGAGGTGGCCCAGGCGCATGCGCTCATCGAGGCGCTGCCGGAAGACTGCGGCCCCGTCGTCAAACGCCGGCTGATTCTAGCGCCGGATCCCGAGCTCGACGTCCGCTTCGCCGCGAGCGCCTGGGGCTTTACTTTGCGAGCCGAGTGCTTCGAACGCGAAGCGTTCTTCTCGTTCATCACCGCGCATTACGCACATGGGCTCGAAGATGTTTGCTCCGACGGTGTCGATCCGACCGGCGGGCCGTGCGGTCCTCCCATTTGTCGTTAGAGCCAATCACTTGCAAGGAGTGCCGTGGAACCGACGTCGACCGCTATCCTAGCCGCCATCGAAGCCAAGATTCCGGATGCCTCGGTGGAGATCACGTCGGGCGGAGGCGGCCACTACAGCTTGGTGGTGCGGTCGCCCGCTTTTCGAGGTCGCTCCATGGTCGAGAGCCATCGCATGGTCTACACCGCCATCGCGCCACTGATGGCCGGCGATGCCGCCCCCGTTCACGCTATCGATACGTTGCGCACGATCGCGAGCTGAATGGCGGCCGGCCGACAGATCCTCCACATCGACATGGACGCGTTCTACGCGTCTGTCGAACAGCAGGACGACCCCAGCTTGCGCGGCCAACCGGTGCTCGTCGGCGCACGGTCGAACCGGGCCGTCGTACTCGCCGCGTCGTACGAGGCGCGTCCGTTCG
>DASWDH010000367.1:0-6884 GCA_036395495.1 Polyangiaceae bacterium | reverse complement strand
CGCCACCAAAATCGCCACCACCCAAATCCCCAGGATCGGAAGCCCGACACGAAGGCCGAGCCCCTTCGGCGAGAGCGCCGCCATGGGATCGGCCGCGGCCGTTTGCGGTTTCAGCGATGGGGTCTTGGAAATGGAACGTTTGGCCACGGTGGCTTCATAGCTCCGCTCGCGCATGAGTTCCAGGGGCGAGACGACCCGGGGAAAGAATTCACCGGGACTCTGAACGACGCTCCCTGGGCTTTTTGGTGATCAACCGGAGGCTGAGCTTTCGGAGACGGTCGGGGGCGCGGGAGTGGCGAAGCGCGGAGGCGGCGGCAAAAAGCTGTCGGCCGGAGCATCGTCGCCGAACGTGAGATAGCGGAAGTGCAGGAACAGGCATTGCGCGATGGAAAGAACCGGGACGGCCAACAGCGCGCCGGGTACGCCGAAGAAATGCTCCCCCACCAAGAGCGAAAACACGACGAGCACAGGATGGATATGCGCTTGGTCGCCGATGATCTTCGGATTGAGGAAGTTCGCCTCGATCTGGTGAATCGCCACGATCCAGCCGAGCACTCCCAACGCCTTGCCGAGCGACTGGGTGAGCGCCAGCGCCACGATGGGAATCGAGCTCAGGATCGATCCGAAGATGGGAACGAGCGACATCACGCCGGCCACGATCGCGAGGATCGGCCAGTAGTTGAGGCCGAGGATCCAGAACCCAATGGCGGAGAGGACGCCGTTGACCAGGCAGATCAGAAGTTGGCCGCGCACCACGCCGGACAGCCCGCGGTCGATGCGGGCGACCAGCATATCGAACGAGCGCTGGGCGTCGACAAAGACGAGCGAGCGGAAGAAGCCGATGATCCTTTCGCGTGTGATCATCACATAGGCGGCCAGCATCAGTGTCATGAAAAAGACGAAGATCGCCCGGGAAACGGCGGTGATGATCGACCGGCCGAGGCGAATCACTTCCATCGTGTTGCGCTGCACGTAGGTGATGGTCTTGGACACCGCGTCGGACATGAACTTGCCGGGCTCGAAAGGCGCTCCTGCGGTCGAGGGAACCTGTTCGAGCCGCCAACGACCTTCGCTCAGCTGATGGATGTCGACGCCGGGCCCGAGGTTGATCTCGAAGGATCCATCGCTCTGAGGAACGATGCGCAGCGGACCAGGCGGCGGCGGGGCCTCCGCGGCGGGCGGCGGCGAAACGCCGGTGAGATTGGAAAGCCAGTGTCGCATCGCCGGCACGTGCTCGTCCCGGATGTTCGCCGCGATCGCCGGAAGCTCGCGCAAAAGGCCGCGCATTTCCACGCCGAGACGCGGCGCGATCGCGGCCAGCGAGGCGTAAAGCCCGCCGATCGTGACGACGTACACGAGAATGACAGCGCCCCAACGGGGGATCTTCCATCGCTCGACCCACCCCACGGCGGGCGCAAGCACATAGGCCACGACGAGCGCCAGGATGAACGGCAAGAGGATTTCGCGCGCAGCGATCAGTATGGCCACCGTGATAGCGGCCCACACCCACAAGAACACCACACGGGCTCGATTGTGAGGTCGATGGATGATGACTTCGGTCATGCGGCGATCCTACGAGTCAGGGAGTTGCAGCCTTTTGGCCCGCCGCCCTGGAATGTGGAGGAAAAAAGGATAGAGGTGCCGGAACGTCGCGGCGAGGTGCTGCGGCATGACTCTGACGTCGGCCATCACCGGCATGAAGTTGGTGTCGGCTTCCCAGCGCGGGACGATGTGCACGTGCAGGTGCTCGGCAATTCCAGCACCTGCGGCGCGGCCGAGATTGATGCCGATGTTGAGCCCTTGCGCCGAGACGGCCTTCTTGAGCGCTGCGGCAGCGTCCCGCGTCAAGCGGAACAACATATCGTGCTCCTTTTCCGTGAGCTCTCCGAGCTCCGCCTCGTGACGATTCGGAACAATCAGGAGATGACCTGCCGCGAAGGGATAGCGATTGAGCACCACGAATGCCTCGTCGGTCGCCACGAGGATGAGCGAGTCCTCGAACAGCGTCTCGTCCACCTCGGCGTAAGCACAGAAGATGCAACCTCCCTCCTTTTTGGAGAGCACGTATTCCATGCGCCAGGGGGCCCAGAGCGGCTTGGACACGCCGGCAAGCTACCACTACTCGGATGACCGTGTCAGATCTTGGCGGTCACCGATCGCGATCGGCAATAACCGCTACGGCATCATGGCGCGAGCGCCTCGCGCGGCGCGGCCGACATCTCCTCGATGAGACGGCCGAGACGCGCAGCCGCTCGCAAGATCGCCTCGACCTGGCGGAGTTGTTCGGGGTGATGGCGAACGAGGCGTCGAAGCATTTCGCCGCGCACCATGATCGGCGTGAGCGGATTGCGCAAGTCGTGCGTCGCGCGGCGAGTCAGCAGCTCCAGCCGCCGTCGCAGAAGCTCGATCTCCGTTCGCGCCTCTTGCGATTCTCGGGCTGCGCTGGCGAGCGTGCGGCGCGAGCGTAGAGCCGCCAAGATGCTGCCCGCCAGGGCGCCTGCAAAGCCCAACGCCATCTCGCGTATGCCCAATGGCCTGCGCCGAGCCCCCATACTTTTGTACCGCAGCAACGCCAACGAGCTCATTGTCAGGCCCGCCCGTTCGCAACGTTGCGCCGGCCCCCTTCGATCGCAAGCGGCCGTCGGACCCGACCACCCCGCCCGCCCTCCCCCCGGGCGTGGGTGGTTGTGGTACTTCGGAGGCTTTCAGCGCTTCAGCGTTTCGTCCAGCTTGTCACCGAGCTTTTCCTTGATGAGATCGCCCAATGTGCCAGCCCGCGGCGTCGGCTCGCGCGGCGCAGCCGGCGCCGCGGCCGTTGTTCCGATGTTCTTCATCGTCGCCGTCACCCGACGATCGACGGTGTCGAGGTTCGAGATCTCGCATCGGACTTTATCGCCGACCTTGATCTTGCTCCCCTCCTCTTCCACCAGGTCCGAGCTGGGGATGAGCGCCTCGATGCCGTCGCGAATCCGAACGAAGAGACCGTAATCGACCACGCTGATGGCGGTCCCATCGACCACGGTGCCCGTGGGCAGATCGTTCAAAATCGTGGGCCACGGATCGTCGACGAGCTGCTTGATCCCGAGTGAGACCTTTTTCTCGTCGTGATTGATGGAGAGGATGATCGCTTCGACGTCGTCGTTCTTGTGGTAGAGGTCCGCGGGATTGTTGACCTTGACCGTCCACGAGAGGTCGCTCTTGTGGACCATGCCGTCGACACCTTCTTCGATGCCCACGAAAACGCCGTAGTCGGTGAGGGAGCGAACCTTGCCGCCGATCTTGTCGCCCGGGCGGTACTTCTCGGTGAAAATCGTCCACGGATCGGGCTCGAGCTGCTTGAGGCCGAGGCTGATCCGCTTGGCTTTGGCGTCGACTTCGAGCACCTGACACTCGATTTCCTGCCCCGGCTCGACGAGTTTGGAGGGGTGCTTGACCTTTTTGGTCCAGCTCATTTCGCTCACGTGGATGAGCCCCTCGACGCCCGGTTCGAGTTCCACGAAGGCACCGTAGTCGGTGATGGACATCACCTTTCCGCGCACCTTCTTGCCCGGCGGGTACGCCTCCTCGGCGTGGTTCCAGGGATCCTCTTGGGTTTGCTTGAGGCCGAGCGACACTCGCTCGGTTTCGGCGTTGTACTTGAGGACTTTGACCAACACTTCGTCGCCGACTTGGAAAACCTCGCTCGGATGATTCACGCGACCCCAACTCATGTCGGTGATGTGCAAAAGACCGTCGATGCCGCCGAGATCGACGAAGGCCCCGTACTCGGTGATGTTCTTGATCGTGCCCTTGACGGTCATCCCCTCTTGTAGGGTCTCGAGCGTCTTGGCCTTCATCTCGTCGCGTTCCTTCTCCAGAAGGACGCGTCGCGACAAAACGATGTTGCCGCGCTTCTTGTTGAACTTGATGACCTTGAATTGGTAGGTCTGCCCGATCAGCTTGTCCAAATTGCGAATCGGCCGAAGATCGACCTGCGATCCGGGAAGGAAAGCTTTCACACCGCCGCGGATGGTGACCGAAAGGCCGCCTTTCACGCGCTGCGAGATGGTGCCCTCGATGAGCTCGTCGCGTTCGCACGCGCCCGAGATCTCGTCCCACACCTTCATCTTGTCGGCTTTTTCTTTCGACAAGGTCACGAGGCCGTCGTCGTTCTCGCGGCTCTCGATGAAGACGTCGACCTTGTCGCCGGGCTTGACGGTCACCTCGCCGCTCGGCAGGACGAACTCGCTGCGCGCGATCACCCCCTCGCTTTTGCCGCCGATGTCGACGACGACCGAGTCGCGTCCCACCTGGACCACGATGCCGCTGACGATCTCACCTTCGCGACCGAGGTCTCCCCCCGCAAGGCTTGCCTCGAATAGGGCCGCAAAACTCTCCGTGCCTGAACTGGTCTCTTGGGTCGTCATCGTCAACTCTGGTTCCTCGTCTCTTTCCGAATATTCATCAGCGCCCGCCGCGTGATCGGCCCGGCCTGGGTATGAGCGCGCCCACCCGTACAGCCGGCGCGCGGATCACTGTGCACCGCTGCCAAGGCGGGCCGCAGTAGCGCAAGAACGATGCCGAGTCAAACCCAGGCTCGGCAAAAGGGTCCAAATCAAAGCCTAATCGTGTCGCGACGGTTCCGCCGCACGGCGAAACTCTAATGCAAGGTGGCCACGATCGCAAAAGGCACCGTGGCTCGGACCCGAATCGCCTGGCCATTCTGGGTTAACCGCACGGAATCGGCCATGGATCGAAACGCTGGTCCGAACAGCCCAAGCCGTTCGACCTTGCCACTGGCTGCTTTGACGGCACTTTCGGCTTGGGCGGCCGACGCGTACGTGAGGTCGGCCTCCACGCGAAAAGCGTCGTCGGCCTCGACCGACCCCATATATTGGACCAGGCCGTCGGCCAAACCTTGCCAAACGGACGACAGACCGGCAGGCCCACGCGTACCGCGCACCTTTCCGGCGAACGACACAAGCCCGCGCACAGGCGGAACCAGGCGATCGCGGTCTGGACCAGCGCGAAGCACCCGCAGGACCGCGTCAGCCTCGGCTGGCGTGGCAAGGACGAGCCCGCGCGTCTCGAGGACCACCTCCAGAACGGGCTCGTCGCGCTCGGCCGCAGGCCTTTCGAAGACCGACGTATGGGGCGGCGAATCGGCGAGGGGACGGAAGGCAGGCCCGACCGGCGCGGCCTGGCGCTTGTCGTCGGCCGAAACGCCCTGCTCGATGGCAACCACGCCGTCGCCCCGGAACCCATCGGCCATGAGACGACCTCCCACGAAGATGGCACTCGAGCCTCCAACGGCGGGCGCGACGGCTCGAAGCAGCGGGGATGTGTTGGTTTTGGCGAGCTCGCGAGCCGCTTCTGCGAATACCGGGATTTGGCCGACGCGCTCCGAATCGACGCGGATGACGAAGTCGAGATCGTTGGGCAACAAGTCGGCAGGGCTGAGCAGCTCCGGCTTGGCGGAGGCCGGCGCGCTCGGCGATCGAGGTGAGCCGCACGACGCGAGCGCGAGCACCCACCCGGTGATCCACCTCGATCTCACGGCGCTCCGGCCGAAACTCGGTCGGCCATTTCGCTCACGACGTCGTCGATCGTGCGGCTCGAAGAGTCGATCACGACCGCGTCGTCGGCCTGCCGAAGCGGCGCGATGGCGCGCGTCGTATCCTGGTGATCGCGGGTGCGCACTTCTTCCAGGATGCGCGCGTACTCGACCACTTCTCCACGTTCGAGGAGCTCTTGGTAACGGCGCTTGGCACGGACCTCGGGCGAAGCCGTGAGGAAAAACTTCACTTCGGCATCGGGAAAGACGACCGTGCCGATGTCGCGCCCCTCCAGAACGACACCCCCTTCTTCTCCGGCGGCGCGTTGCAGTTGAAACAGCGCCTCGCGAACGGCACCGATCGCCGAGACGCGGCTTGCGCCCATGCCCATATCGGGAGCGCGAATCGCCTCGCTCACGTCTTCGCCCGAAAGCATGACGCGAATGCCTCGATCGGGATCCGCCCGGAGCGCGAGGAGGCGAGAAGCCGCGAGGTGCTGGGCCACTGCGGCCACTCCGGCATCGTCGTCCCACGCCACGCCGGCGATGCGCGAAGCGAGCGCAACGGCGCGATACAGTGCGCCGGTGTCCACCAACGTGAACCCCAGCCGGGCCGCGAGCTGTCGCGCAATGGTGCTTTTTCCGGCGCCTGCCGGGCCATCGATCGCAACGACGGGTCGGACACGCATTGATGTGGCTTACCATCTTCGCAGCGCGAGTTACATCCCTCGCTCTTCAACGCGAAGATCGGCCCCGAGTGCGCGCAGGATGCCGACGAACCGCGGCAAGCGATTGGCGAGCGCATCGATGCCGCGCACGCGCGTCGGTGCGGCGGCCGAAAGGCCGAGCAGGACCGCCGCTGCGCCAGCGTCGGCTTCGCCGGTCGCGTCGATGTCGGCGCCGTCGAGAGATTCATCGGGTCGACCTTCGACGAAGAGGCCATCCACGCTCGTCTCCGCGGTGACGCCGAACGCGCGCAGGACCGAGGCGAACCGCTCGACCGTTGCTCGCTCCACTCCACCGCCGATCTCGCTCGATCCATGCGCGCGGGCAGCGAGAGCGACGAGTGTCGAAAGATCATCGCTGGCCCGAACCAACACTTCACCCGCCATCGTCGTGCCGCGCAGCGGCGCATGCGAGCAGCACACCGTTCCTTCGGGCTCACCGAGAATGCTGGCGTGGATCTCCGCCTCGACCGCGCCGCCCATTTGCCGAAGCAGGTCCATCACGCCGGTGCGTGTCGGATTGAGACCCGCATTCCTCGCGCAAACTCGGCTGCCGGGCACCACTGCCGCAGCCCCAAGAACGAATGCCGCAGCCGAGAAATCCCCGGGCACGTCGGCAGCAAAGG
>DASWDH010000366.1:0-4622 GCA_036395495.1 Polyangiaceae bacterium | reverse complement strand
GGTGCCTCGATGCTGGTGGCGTCGCGCTCGTCTTTGCCCGCGATGACCTCGAGGATCCGTGCCGCGCTCCGGACGTCGGCGGCCAACGGCCCGATCTGATCGAGGCTCGACGCAAAAGCGACGAGACCGTAACGCGACACCCTTCCGTACGTCGGTTTGACGCCCACGACGTTGGTGAACGCCGCCGGCTGTCGGATCGAGCCGCCGGTATCCGAGCCGAGCGCCCCCGGAGTCATCCTCGCGGCCACGGCGACGGCGCTGCCGCCCGAAGAGCCGCCCGGCGTGCGACTCGTGTCCCATGGATTGCGCGCCGGAAAAAACGCGCTGTTTTCGGTGGACGAGCCCATCGCAAACTCATCCATGTTGCACTTGCCGGGAAAGATCGCTCCTTCGGCTTGGAGGCGCGCGACCACCGTCGCATCGAAGGGAGGGCGCCACCCTTTTCCATCGCGCGTCAAAATCTTCGAACCGCAGGTGGTCGGCATGCCACGCGTGCACAGAACGTCCTTTAGGCCGATCGGAACGCCGGCCAACCTGCCCGGCGAGACTCCGCGGGCGCGCTTGGCGTCGACCTCCCGCGCTTGCGTCATCGCGAGCTCGGCGGAAACGCTCAAGAAGGCACCGAGTCGCTGGTTCTGCGCTTCGATCGCGGCGATGCTGGCCCGAGCGATTTCCTCGGCCGAGACTTCCCCGCGTGAGACGGCATTCACGATCTCGGAGATGGGGCGCGACAGCCAGGAGGACATCGTCGTGATCTCTCGCGCGGTCAGTCGTCGACGAAGCCCGGCACCGCGAAGCCGTCGTGCGCCGCTCGAGGCGATTCGGCCAGGGCTTCGTCGTGCGATAGGCAGGCCTCCGATTGGTCCTGACGAAGCGGCAGCCGATCGATGTGCACGTGGGAAGTGGGCGGCACGCCGGTCGTGTCGAGCTCCGACAACTTCTGGACATAACCGACGATGGCCGAAAGCTCGGTTACCATTCGGCCGATTTCTTCCGGCTCGAGCTCCAGCCGCGCGAGCTTGGCAACGTTCAATACGTCCGCTTTCCCGAGAAGCGGATGGCGCTCATCGCTCGATGCCATGGGTGGCGGATATAGCACAACGCGCCCTGGGCATGTCGCTTGCTGGGCACTCGCTCGGAACCGCCAACCCCGCGCTCGAAAGCCCCAAGGGGGCAAGGAAGGCAAAATGGAGCTCCGAGATGTGATGACGAAAGACGTGAAGGTAGTAGGCCCCTTCTCCACGCTACGCGAAGCGGCCGAGCAGATGGCGCAGCTCGACATCGGTGCGCTTCCCGTTTCCGACGGCGAGAAGCTCATCGGCATGGTGACCGATCGCGACATCACCATCCGCGCGACGGCGGAGGGTCGTGATCCGAACGTCACCAAAGTCACGGACATCATGACGCCCGACCTGGTCTACTGCTATGACGACGACTCCACGGATGAGGCTGCACGCAAGATGCGCCAGCTGCAGGTCCGCCGCCTGCCGGTGATCGATCATGACCGGCGCCTCGTTGGCGTGGTTTCGCTCGGTGACCTCGCTCTTCAGTCGGAGGACGACGCCCTGGTGTCGGAGACCCTGGAAGGCGTTTCCGAACCTTGATCCGCCTGCAGACGGAGCCGGACAGGGGATCCCGCTGTTACAGGAAGTAACGGGAAGCTGAGGCACAGACCCTGCAGACCTCGCTTGCCTCTAGGCTATCGAGGTCGAGATCGGCCGAGTGGCCGGAGCGCCCAGCCAAGTTGGGTCGCATGATCGAACGGTCCGCTGTCCGGTATACGTCCAATGGCTCACGACAGTTTAGGTATCGTAGGCACGACTGTCGGCGGAAAATACACGATCGAGGAAGTCGTCGGTGAGGGCTCCTTCTCGCTCGTGTATCGGGCGCTGCACCTCGTGTGGCAACTGCCGGTCGCGATCAAGTGTTTCAAGGTGCTCGGCGAGGTCTCGACGGAGCTACGCGATCAGCTCCTACGCGACTTCATCCGCGAGGGGGCCCTGCTGAGCGAGCTGTCCGGACGCAGCGCGACGATCGTTCAAGCTCGGGACGCCGGCTTGCTGGATCCGGCGCAAGGAGAGGCCGTACCCTACATCGTCCTCGAGTGGCTCGAAGGCTGCTCTCTCGCCACCCTACTCGAGGAGGAGCGCGCTGCATTCGGGCCCACGCCTTGGCCGCTCGAGCGCGCGAAATGCATCATCGAACCGGTCGCCACGGCACTCGGTATGGTGCATCGGTCGGGCATTGCCCACCGCGACATCAAGCCCGAGAACATTTGGATCGGCGCTCGCACCGGCGATCGAGCTTTCGTCAAGCTGCTCGATTTCGGGGTCGCCAAGGTCGTCAAGGGACTGCAAAAAAATGCGTTTCGCAAGACGAGCGGCAACGTTACGTCCTTCACGCCGGCATATGGCGCGCCCGAACAATTCAGCCGTGCTCTGGGAGCCACAGGGCCTTGGACCGACGTCTATGCTCTCGCTCTGGTGTTCACGGAGCTGCTTGCCGGCCGTTGCCCAACCGTGGGCGACGACTTCGTCCAGCTCGGTATGGAAGCGCTCGACGCCGCGCGGCGACCTACGCCGCGTGCGCTCGGTATTCCGATTTCCGACGCGCTAGAACGCGTGTTCGCCAAGGCCCTGTCGATCAAACCTTACGATCGCTTCGCGAGCGCCAACGAGTTCTGGGAGGCCGTACAACGGGCTGAGCGGTCGGCTGGGGTCCAACCGATGAGGTCGGAAACTGCGTCGCTCGCGCCGCAAACCATCGCACAGCTGACGCGACGTCCCTCGCGAAGAGGGCCTCGGCCCACGGGCAAAACCGCCCTGGCCTCGCTCGCGCTAGGGGCGGCGCTCGGAGCCGGAGTGGGCCAGGGCCCTCCGGAATTGCTGAATGGCTGGAGACACACCATCGGCGAGCACGCAGCCGCGCTCGGCGCCGCGGCGCTTCGCGTGGTGCAGGTTCAGCCGAACTCACCGGTCGAGTCAACCCCCGTCCGACCCGATGACGTTCCCTTCGCTTCGGGGGGTCAGTGCGGCGGGCTTGCGGCGGAAAGCGAGCACGACGGCGGCTCGCGCCCCTAGCAAGACTGTGGATCTGACACGGGCGCGATAGCTGATAGTGTTGCTCCGATGTTGCTCGGCGTGCACGAGTCGGTGGCGGGAGGCCTGGAGAAAGCGTTCGGTCACGCCACGAACCACGCAACCGAAGCGCTCCAGATTTTCACCAAGAACTCCAGTCAATGGAGAGAGCCCCTCTTGGACCCGTCGCTGGTTGCGGCTTTTCGCCTCGCACATGGGGGGTGGGGTGGGCGGCCGGTGATCGCGCACGGCAGCTATCTCGTGAACCTTTGTTCCGACCGCCTCGACGTTCTCGAACGATCCCGCGAAGCGGTGATCGCCGAAGTGGAGCGGTGCGGGCGACTAGGGATCGATTGCGTCGCGTTTCACCCTGGGGCCGCGGTTGGCGTGGCGGTCGAGCCTGCGCTCGATGTGGTTGCCGAGGGACTGAGCGAGATCCTCCAGCGGACGGCGGGAACCGAGACCCGCCTTTGCCTCGAAAATACGGCCGGGCAGGGGAGCTGTCTCGGCTGCTCGCTCGATGAGCTCGCCGCGATGATCGGGCGTACGCGAGGGGGGAGCGAGCGGATCGGCGTCTGTCTCGATACGCAGCATCTCTTCGCGGCCGGCTACGACCTCACGACGCCCGCAGGATACGATGCATTTTTCGCCGAATTCGATGCCAAGATCGGCATCGAGCGGTTGGTCGCCTTTCACCTGAACGACTCCAAGAAGCCGCTCGGGCAGCGCGTCGATCGCCACGAAGAAATCGGCCTCGGCGAGATGGGCCTCTATCCATTCTGGCGCCTGGTCAACGATGCGCGCTTCGAAAGGATTCCCGGCGTCGTCGAGCTTCCCGAAGCGATGGCCATGTCCAGCTTGAAGCGGCTGTTCGAGCTTCGCGGCGCGCCCGAACCGGTGCAAAAGAAGATCGTGCTACCGCTGCAGCTCACGCCGCCCCCGGCGAAGGCTGCGAAGCGGTCGAAGCGATAACCCCATTCCGATCGCTAGTCCGTGCAGCGCATCGCCAGCTCCAGCGCGCGCCGCACGGTCTTGGTTTCGATGCCCGATGTGCCGGCCACGCCGAGCGCCAGGATTTTCGCCCTTTCGCAGTTGCCGTGCGCAGCCTCGAGCTGCGCGAGCCCGAGCTGGGCCTTGGCCTGGGTATTGGCATCGTCGCTGCGCGACGAGAGGTCGAGGAGCAACGTCTTCGCTCGCGCGTGATCGCCGGCAGAAAGAGCGTCGCTCACTTCGTTCCATGAGGGAGTCGGCGTCGCGCGCGAGACGGCGGGTGGGTGGCTCGGACGTTGGTTCGAAGCTGGCCGCTCGGGTTCGGCGCGCGGCCCAAGCAAGGGCGCCTGCGACGCGCCGGGCGTCACCTCCGCGGCTCCCGACGCCGGCGTAACCGGTTCCGGACGGTATTCATCGGCAGCGGAGCCCTTTCCATGCGAATTCGCTAGCCGGGCGGGGGTCGGTTCGATCCATCGCCCGCTGCCGGCATAGGCGAATGTTCCCACCAGCGCAGCGAAGGCACCTGCGAGCACGCGCCATTTTCGGGAGGACCGT
>DASWDH010000365.1:0-8763 GCA_036395495.1 Polyangiaceae bacterium | reverse complement strand
GGGCCCCATTCCGAATTTACTTCGGTGGGGCGGGGGCGGAGCCCCCGATGAACAGATGCTAGTGCCGCGCAGCGAAGCTGCGCCCCGCGGCAGCGGGGTTCGGCATAAGTCCTGTAAGGATTTATGCCGAACGGCACTAGTTCAAGAAGCGCTTGTCGGTGGGAGGCTTGCGGCTGCGCGGTTGCTCACCCCCCTCGATCACGCGAAGATGAGGGGCCGAGGTCCGAAATTTGGCGGCGCGGCGCGCGATCCAAAAGTAGCGAAGCTTGAGAAGGATCCGGCGCGCCGGCGTCGGATTGCCGGCACCGAAGAGGTACCCTGCCAGCATGCCGCCGAACGGGGTGATGAGCCCCTCGCGCGGTTTGTCGCTGGCAAGGACCAAGAGAACACTGATGCCGATCACGAAGATCAAAAGCCCGGTCGAACTGACGGGGAGCACGAAGAAAAGACGCACCGTTTGCCCGCGATTGGAGAGCGCCCACGCCACCGCGATCGCTTCGATCGCGCCCATCGAGCCGTACCAGAACGGCTGGCCGAGCGTGACCGCCATCGACTGAGGTAAAAGGGCTTCGGCAGCGAGTTGTTCGGTGAAGCCCATGACGCTCGAGCCGAGCAGAAACAGAATCGTGCGGCGGGGACCCCACCGGGCTTCGAGGGTGGGGGCCAGAAAGTAAAGACCGAGAAGGGCAAAGACGATGTGATTGACGGCACCAGGGCCCGCCGGCTGATGCATGAGCCCGGCGGTGAAGAGCCGCCAGATCTCCCCGTGCAGGATGGCATCGGTGCTGCCGACGAAGAGCGAAAATGCGCGCGGATTGACCCCGCCATAGTTGATGCCGACCGCGAGCATGATCCAAATGGAAAGGAGCACCCCCATCGTCCACAGCAACGCTTTGCCGGGTCGCGGAAGACCTGCCATCACCACGTCGTCGCGCATGTTCTCCTGTTTGCGGTACCAGCCCCCGGCGCGCCGAGCAACCCTCGCGGAGACGCGGCTCGTTCGACGAGAAGGCGACGACACGAACGCGTAACGAGCCATCGCGCCGTATGTCGAGGACGTGGCAGCGACGCGAACGGCGCGCGAAGAGCTTCGATAAGCAGCGAATCGCGATGCACGTCGTGGCGCGGTAGCCACCACCTCTGGCTGAATGGACACGCCGCGCGCGAAACGAGGCATCAGGGGGTCGACCACGCAGGTTCGTGAAATCATTTTTTCTTTACGTTTCGACGACCTACACCGGCCCACCTGGAACGATCCGTGCTGACGTTTTCGCTTGCTCCCTCCAGCCGGGCTCGATAGGAGTTTGGCCCTCTGGCGCGGGGTGTGCGATCTTAGCTTACATGTAGGTGTTTCCAGCGTTGTAAGCGTCCCCAGGCATGAACGGAGAATATCGAAGATGAAGTGGAGCCCGCTGTACGTCGCCGCGCTGACCCCTTTTGCCTTTCTGAGCTCGGGCGTCCTCTTGGGTCATACCGTCGTGCTGATGGTGACTCTGGCCATTTTCTTCGGCACGCTCTCGCTCGGCCGCACGCCCGCCGCAGCTCCGGCGCCGCACCCCGATCGCACGCTCACGTCCTGAGGGCCCGGCCCCAGCACGAGCGTTCCCAACCCCGCCGGGCGGAAAACGTCGGCAGGCTGGCGTCATGCGAACTATCTTCGGGGGAACATGACGGACGGCGTGGGCCTACTGAAGCGGCTGGACAACTTCACCCGCTTCGACCTGGAAGCAGTGGCACTCATTCTGAGGGGCGCTTCGGTCATCGACTGGCACCGCCTTCACATCTCGACCATCGAGGAGGCGCACGAGGTTATCGCCGCGCAGGAGCTTTCACCCGACGATCCCCGCGATCGCGAGCGGATGGAGCATCTGAAGGGTGAAGCGATCAGCTACCTGCGGCGTCACTTCGAGTTTCCGATTCCCAAACCCATCGAGCAAGCATCACCCGAGGATCTGCTGTTGGTGGCGTCGACCAAGGGACACCGGCAGGTGTGCGCGTGCAGCGTCCTCAAGGCAATGCACATCATCCACCACCTCGATGGGCGCGAGCTCCTTTTCACGCTCCCCCTCTCCGACCAGGAGGTTTTCCATCTCGTCGAGGAAAAGGTCTATCGCGTCATCGGGGGCATGCTTTCGGCGGGCTTTCCGATTACGGAATTCGTGGGTGGCCGCAAAAACAAGGATTCGCTCTACACCAAGCTGCTTTCCAAACAGGACACCATCGCCGCGGCCATCTACGACAAGCTGCGCTTTCGCATCGTGACGCGAACGCAAGAGGACATCCTCCCAGTCCTTTTGTACCTCTCGCACCGGCTCTTCCCGTTCAACTACGTGATCCCCGCCGAGAGCGTGAACACCATCTTTCACTTCAAGAGCTACTGCGAAAAGGTCCCGCACCTTGCCGCGATGATCGGCGACATGCAGACGGCCCTCGGCGACGACCTCAATCCGGGCGACAACCGGTTCAGCGCGGACAACTACCGGACCATTCATTTCGTGGTCGACTTACCCGTTCGGCTTCCCCGCGAGACGCTCGAGTTGGCCCCCTCCCATGCCCGCACGCTCGGGTCCATCGTCTACGTTCTCTGCGAATTTCAGTTGATTGACCAGGATACCGAAGCAGCCAACGAGCTCGGCGAGGCGAGCCACGCCCGGTACAAGGAACGTCAGAAATCCGCCGTGATGCGGCGCCTCAAAATCGGGTCGCGCGAGCTTTACACCCCCCCGGGGGCCACCACGCAGAAGAAAGCGGCAGATGAATAAGTGGCGCCGGGCCCTCCGACCGTTGAAATTTTGTGCGGATTCCTCCTTCTGATGCGTTGACGCAGAGCGACCTTACTCCTACCTTAACGCGCCCAATGCGCCTCTACAGCGGCAAAGTCGCCACCATCGCGAGCGAGATCGTCAAGGCTCTGCTCGATGCATCCGACATCGAGACCGAGAAACCCCGCGAGGTCCATGCGGACATCGAGGCGGTCCTCAATCAGTACCTGAAAACCGACAAGGAAGCGGGCGACAAGGCCAAGGACGCCATGCAGGCGCGCGGCATCGCCAACAGCGAGTTCGGCCGGATGAAGAAGCTGGCGGCCGAGCAGATGGGGATCAAGATCGGCGACGACACGATTGATTATCTGCTCGATCAGATTCTCGAAATCTTGATGCACTCCGCCAACGTGGACGAGATCTTCTCGGAAGATGTGGAGCTCCGCCGCAAAATGGCTCCCATCTTGAAGCGCCACATGGCCGTCGACGAGGAGCTGGAACGCGAGGTTCGCGGCAAGTTGAAGCACGTCGAAGAAGGGACCCGCACGTGGGAAGTGGAGTACGCGCGCATCATGGAAGACATCCGCCGCCGCAAGGGACTCGGCTGATTGGGTAGCCCGAAATACCTCGTCACCGGGGCGGCCGGGTTCATCGGTTCGAATATCGTCGCCGCCCTAACGAACGCGGGCGAGCGCGTGCGCGCGTTCGACAACCTCGCGACGGGGCACTGGGAACTTTTGCAGCGGGTCGTGAACAACGCTTCGCTGGTCGAAGAAATCACGGCAGACATCCGCGACTCGGTGGCGATCCTTCGAGCGATGGAGGGAATCGAGATCGTATTTCACCAGGCGGCGCTCGGCTCGGTGCCCCGCAGTGTCGAGAACCCGATCGAGTCCGACGACGTGAATGTGAACGGCACGGTGCGGGTGCTCGACGCCGCCCGCCGCGCCGGCGTGCGAAGGTACATTTTCGCGGCGTCGTCGTCGGCCTACGGCGATACGCCGACCCTGCCCAAACGGGAGGACATGGTCGGTTACCCCATGTCGCCGTATGCGGTGAGCAAGTGGACCTGCGAGCAGTACGCCCGCGTTTTCGCCTCTCTTTACGGCATCGAAACGCTGAACTTACGATACTTCAACGTTTTCGGGCCGGGCCAGCTTCCCGAGGGGCCCTATGCCGCCGCGATTCCGCGGTTCATTCACGCGGCGCTCACGGGGAGGCCGGTCAACATCTTCGGCGACGGCGAGCAGACGCGTGATTTTTGCTACGTCGACAACGCCGTTTCTGCGAATCTCCTGGCGGCCGCGTCGACCCGCAAGCTGGCGGGCGAGGTGGTGAATGTCGCCGGAGGTCGAAGCGTCACCCTCAACGATCTCGTTCGCGAGATCAGCCGCGCGCTCGGCAAGCCACTCGACGTACGGCACGTCGAGCCGCGCGCGGGCGATGTTCGTCATTCTCTTGCGGACGTGTCGCGCGCCCGCGACCTCATCGGGTACGAGCCCAAAGTCGAGTGGGAGCGCGGCGTTCGACCGACGATCGAGTTTTTGCGCGAATTTCTCGAGCGGGGCCTCCCGTAGAACCGTGCGTAGTATGACCGGCTTCGGGGTGGGCAGTGTTGCACTCGGCGCCGGGCGCATCGCCGTCGAGATACGGGCGGTCAACGGCAGGTTTCTCGACGTGCGGGTGCGCGTGCCTCACGAACTCGGCGAGCTGGCGATCACGGCGGAGAGCGAGGCGCGAAAAAGGCTTGCCCGCGGTCGCTGCGACATCAGCGTGCGCGTAGAAGGCAATGTATTTCCGCTCCCACTCATGGACAAGGAGCGCGCCCGCCAAGCGTTTCGCTCGCTCGTCGAGCTGCGCGACGAGCTCACACCCGGTGCGGACGTCCCCTTCTCGATGTTGGCGTCGGTGCCCAACCTTTTCGTCTCGCCGGAGGCTCGGGACTCTGAGCCCGCGCGAAACGCCGTGCGTGCCGCGGTCATGGTTGCACTCGACGATCTCGACGTCATGCGCCGGCAAGAGGGGGAGGCCATCTCGCACGATCTTTCCCATCGCCTGTCGCTCGTGCGCGCGCTCTTGGATCGAATCGGCGAGCGCGGACCCGACGCGCTCGCCACCCTCGGTCGAAGATTTCGCGAACGCCTCGCTCGGGTGCGGGCTGTTCTCGACGAGACCGGGCTCGCCGAAGAAGCCGAGCCTGGTCATTCATTGGACCCGGCGCGGATCGAACAAGAGTTGGTGCTCCTCGTCGAGCGCTCCGACACCTCGGAGGAGCTCGTGCGCCTGCGCAGCCACCTGGACCAGCTCCTCGCCTACATCGGCGACGAAACCGCAGGCGGGCCGAAAGCCGCGCCGAGTAACATACCCGCAGGCGGGCCGAAAGCCGCGCCGAGTCACGTCCCCGCAGGCGGGCCGAAGGCCACGCCGAGTCACGTACCCATCGGGCGGCGCCTCGATTTCCTTTTGCAGGAGATGGCGCGCGAGATAAATACGATCGGAGCCAAGTCGCAGGACCTCTCGATCGCCCACGCGGTCGTTGAACTCAAGGCGGAAATCGAGAGAATGCGGGAGCAAGTGCAAAATGTCGAGTGACACCCCACCGGCGGAGTAACGGGCACGTGTCTGGGATGGACGACTTTCTCCTGCTCATTCTCTCTTCGCCGTCCGGTGCCGGTAAAACCACGCTCAAGACGCGCATCCTCAGCGAGAGCCATCCCGAGTTGCGTTTCTCGGTTTCCCACACCACCCGCAAACCCCGGCAGAACGAGGTCGAAGGGCGCGAATACCATTTCGTGGACAGGGCGGCCTTCGTCGAGATGGCCGCACGAGACGAGTTCGCCGAATGGGCCGAGGTCCACGGCAATCTGTATGGAACCAGTTTGCGGGAGATCGAGCTAGCGCGCGCTTCCGATCGCGGCGTGGTGTTCGACATCGATCACCAGGGTGCCCGTCAAATCAAAGCCAAGATGCCGGGCGCCGTCGCAGTCTTCATCCTGCCGCCTTCGATGAAGGAACTCGAACGCAGGCTGCGCTCGCGCGCCAGCGACGACGAGCAGACGGTGAAAAGGCGGCTCAGCAACGCTCGCGACGAGATCGATCATTACGCTTTCTTCGACTACTTGATCGTGAACGACGATCTCGAGCAGGCGCACCGCAAGCTCGACGCGATCGTGATCGCCGAAAGAGCCCGACGCTCGCGTCATGCGGAAGCCGCGGAACGACTTCTGCGACTAGGCCAGGTATGATGGCAACGCTCGGGATCATCGGGGGCAGCGGTCTCTATGCGCTGGCCGGGCTCGCGGAAACCGAGGAAATCAGCGTCGAAACGCCGTACGGCGCTCCCAGCGATGCTGTCGTGCGGGGCCGCATCGGCGAGACGACGCTGCTTTTTTTGCCGCGCCACGGGCGGGGGCATCGGCTCGCGCCGAGCGCCATCAACTACCGAGCCAACGTGTGCGCGATGAAAAAGCTCGGCGCGACGCACCTGGTGAGCGTTTCGGCGGTCGGCTCCATGAAAGAAGAGATTCGCCCCGGCGATCTCGTCATTGTCGACCAGTTCATCGATCTCACCAAACATCGCACGAGCACCTTCTTCGACGAGGGAATCGCCGCCCACGTGGCCCTGGCCGACCCGGTCTGCCCGCTGCTCGCCGAAGCCACTGCGCGAGCGGCGGAGCGAGCGGGCGCGGCGGTGCACCGCGGCGGCACCTACGTGTGCATCGAAGGGCCACAGTTCTCGACACGCGCTGAGAGCCGCGTCTACCGCTCCTGGCGTGTTGCGGTCATCGGCATGACGAACATGCCCGAAGCCAAGCTGGCCCGAGAAGCCGAACTGCCGTACGCCACGATCGCGATTGCCACCGACTACGACTGCTGGCATGAGACCCAAGAAGACGTCAGCGTTGGGGCCGTCCTCGAGGTTCTGAACCGCAGCCTAGAGACGACCAGACGGTTGATCGCCGAGCTCGCTTCCACTTTGCCCGACCCCGAAAAGAGTCCCGCCCGCGGGGCGCTGGGAGCGGCCATCTTGACCGAACGGTCGCTGATTTCTGAAGCCAAACGAGCGGAGCTCGAGTGGCTTTTCCAAAGGAAATGATCATGAACCAGAAGGTGTCTCCCCTCCTCATTGTCGGCTCGATGGCTTTCGACGATATCGAGCTCCCGACCATCGCCGCCAAAAACGTGGTCGGCGGATCGGCCACCTACTCGGCCTATGCCGCCTCCATCTTCTCGCCCGTCCGATTGGTGGCGGTCGTCGGAGAGGATTTTCCATCCGGCGACCTCGAGGCGCTTTCGCGCCGAAATGTGGACCTCGCCGGCCTCGAGCGCGCGTCGGGACAGACCTTTCGCTGGGCGGGCCGCTACGACACCACGCTGATGAGCCGCATCACCCTCGAAACGCATCTCAATGTCTTCGCTGATTTCCGACCCAAGCTGCCCCGCTCGTACCTCGATTCTCCTTACGTTCTTTTGGGCAACATCCACCCCGCCCTGCAGATCGAAGTGCTCGATCAGGTGCAATCCCCCAAACTCGTCATCGCCGACACCATGAATTTTTGGATCGACGGCGAGCCCGATGCTCTCGCCACGATGCTCAAGCGAATCGATTTATTCGTCATCAACGACGAGGAAGCGCGGCAGCTCTCGGGGCAGCACAACATCTGTAAGGCGGCTAAGGATATTTTACGCCGCGGACCGAAGGCCCTCATCATCAAGCGAGGCGAATACGGCGCTCTCTTCTTCGACGGCGAATCGACTTTTTTCGCCCCTGCCTATCCTCTCGAAGAAGTGGTGGATCCGACCGGAGCCGGGGATACGTTCGCCGGCGCGTTGGCTGGCTATCTCGCTCGAACCGGCGATCTCTCGGGGCCTGGGATGCGCCGAGCCATCATGGCCGGGTCGGCCGCGGCATCGTTTTGCGTGGAAGCGGTGGGAACGGCGAAAGTGGGACGCGTCGGAATTTCCGATATCAGCACGCGGCTCGACCTTTTCCGCAACCTGATGCACGTCGCCCACGACGCTACCTTCGCCTCGCCGTAGCGCCGACGAAGAAAGTCAACCATTTGGCGACCCTGGCATCTTGGCGGTTTTCCCGAATGGGATGCGAGGCGCCAGCGTTGCGGAGCTAGGCCGCGACCTCGGAGTCGTCCGGCGTCGAAAGGGACGTGACCGCTGGACCGTCCACCGTCGCGCGGGCGTCGGCTACCAGGCTCAGGAGCTCTTGGTTGCTCGCGATGCCGGCCTCGAGCAGCGCCGTCATGTAGCCGTCGGCGAGCCCCTGCGCCCGTGCCAGGCGCGGGGCGGCGGCACCTTGGGCCTTCGCCAAAAGAGCGTCGTACAGCATGACTTTGAGTTCATCCAGCATCTCCGCTTTGGTCCGCATCGCATCCACCTCGTGGCGAACTTGGCCCATAGCCGGCTCCTCGCGCGTGGGCCAACTTTGGAGCCGGGACGCATGAGCCTTGCGGCAGCCGGACCTGGAACCTACACTCCTGGGGTCGGGCGAGCGGACCGGCAGTGGAGCAGGCCGCTACGCCTTCGACGCAGAGACATCCATCATGCGCCTCAACGTCTTCAAGTCGAAGATCCATCGCGCAACGGTCACCCACGCGGATATCGCTTACGAGGGGAGCGTCAGCATCGACGCCGATCTCATGGACGCGGCGGGCATCCTCCCCTACGAGGCGGTCCACATCTGGAACGTGACCAACGGTTCGCGGCTCGTCACCTACGCACTCGCAGGGGCGCGCGGATCCGGCACGGTATGCATCAACGGAGCAGCGGGGCACCTCAACCGTCCCGGCGATCTGGTCATTCTGGCGACGTTCGCCGACATGGACCCGGCAGAAGCCAAAACCCACGTGCCGAGAGTGGTGCGCGTCGACCACGACAATCGCATCCTGCCCGACAGCGGTCCCGAGCTTCCCGGTCCAATCCTCGACTCCCGCCGAGCCCGAGCCTAGCATGACTGCGTCAGATCTTGGCGATGACAGATCACGAT
>DASWDH010000364.1:0-5841 GCA_036395495.1 Polyangiaceae bacterium | reverse complement strand
TACGTACAATCGTTATTGGGATGAGCGGCAAATGGCCATCCTCGATCGGGTGCTCGGGGACGTACGTGGTCTCGAGGTCGTCGACGTCGCCTGCGGAACCGGACGCGCTTGCCGGCACCTGGCCCGCCGCGGCGCACGCGTAACCGGGCTCGATTTCGCCCCGGCGACCTTGGAGGCCGCCCGCAACGAGGCACGCGACGCCGACCTCGCGATCGACTTCCGTCTGTACAATGCGCTGAAGCCGCCACCCGCCGACCTGATGGGTCGCTTCGACGTCGGGCTCACCATCTCTTGTCTGGCCATGGCCTGCCGCGAAGCTGCCATTTTCGACGAGGCACTCGGCCATCTCGTTTCGCTCGTCCGCCCAGGCGGCCGCTTCCTTTTTCTCGAACCCATCCATACGTCGCGGCTTTTGCGCCGCATCTTGCGCATGAGCGTCGCCGAGTGGATCGGCCGCTGCGAGCGTCACGGCCTTGCCTTGGTCGATCGCGGGCGCATGGGATTCGTGCCGGTGCGTCTCCTCTTCGCCTTTCGCGAGCTGCCCGACGCGTGGGTGCGGCCGCTGTTTCGCGGCGGCGAGCGGCTGGTCGAAGCTTCCTCGGTGATGGAGCCGTTCTCGGATTACAAGTGGTTGCTCTTCGAGCGCCGACGACAACAAAACCCGGGTGCGGATGGTTAGCGGATTGGCGGTACTGCCGCGCGCGCTCGAGAAGGTGCATCGCGGCATGGTGGACGGCCTGCGCCTCGAGACATCCGAGCTGACGGTCGCCTACTGGTCGGCCGCGCTGCTCTTCTCGCTGGCTTTCTGGGTCACACCGTTTCCGCCGCTCATCGATTATCCGCAGCACGTCGCCGTCGGAGCGCTGCTAGCGCGGATGCTCGATCCTTCTGCGCCCGAGCGAAGCCTCTACGAGGTCAACCTCATCACCTACAACGGCGGGTTTCACCTCGTGCTCGCCGCCCTGTCGCTCGCGATGAGGCCGGAAACAGCCGGACGGGTGCTCCTATCGATCTATCCTCCGGCTCTCGCCTACGCGGCCCTCGCCCTGGTGCGCGTCGCCGACCGGCCGCGCTGGTACGCGTTTTTCGTCTTGCCGATCACCTTCAGCTTCGCGGTGGGCTGGGGGTTTGCCAACTACTTCATGGCGGTGCCCTTCGTGATCTGGGCATTCACTTTGTGGGTCCGCGCTCGGCGCGGAGAAAAGAACGTCGCCTGGAAGCTCATGGTGGTGAGCTTTCTTCTCTCGTACACGCATGTGCTCGCGACGTTGTGCCTCTGTGTGTTGATTGGCATCAGTGGGCTTTTTTCTTTCGCCTCGCTGGGCGATAGCTGGCGCACGAGGCTCTTCGGGCTTCTCAAGCTTCCGCTCGCCGTTTGGCCGGCCGTCGTGTGGTCGCTCGTCGTTTTCGTCCGCAATCGCTATTCTCCTCACGCGAACTGGGAGGGATGGGACGACGGCCTCGACGATCCTCTTTGGTACAAGCTGTTGCATGTGACTGCGTATGCCGTCGGCAATTTCGGCGATCACTCCGACCAGCTCGTTCTGACGCTATCGCTCGCTCTGCTGATTGGTCTCTGGCAATGGCCGCGCACGAAGACGCCCTCGGAGCCTCTGATGCGGACCTTGGCGATCACCTGGGCAGCGCTCTATTGCGTGGTCCCCAAGGTCTTCATCGCGACGTGGTTCATTTTCGAGCGGTTTCCGACGTTCATCCTCGTCTTCGCCGCCGCCGCGGCCCCGCTGCCCGCCGGGGAATTCGGCGCGGAGCGCTGGATCCGACGCGGCGTCGCCGCGCTGGCGCTCGTGGCGGGGCTCAACACGATCTGGCACTTTCGCACCATCCCCGACGAGGCTGACGCCGACGCCATGTTGGACGAGATTCCCGAAGGCAAACGGGTCATCGCGGTCACCTGGTCGAACACCGGGCAACCGGTCGTCTTGCGCGAGATGTGGGTCCATCTGCTTGCTTATTACCAAGCTCGACGGTCAGGCCAGATCGCCTACTCATTCGCGAAGTTCGAGAGCATGCCCGTGCATTACGCCCTCGGTCGGGTCCCTCCGGTCATCCCGGGAGGCATGGAATGGGATGGCGCGAAATACGATCCGACGGCGGCTTACGCGCGATATTGGGACACGGTTCTGGTGCGCACGCCGGACGAGAATCCCGCGGATGACCCTCGTTTGCGCACGTTTCGCGCCCATGCGACGAAGGTTCAGCTTCTGGCGCGCCACGGGCGCTTCTGGCTTTTTGACGCACGAGGACTGGCGGCGCTGCCGGCCCCGAGCCCGCGTACCGAATGAGCAAATTGAACCGTCGACAGCAGAACCGGGCCGAAAAGCGCGATCTGACAGAGTCAGTGGTAAGGGCCCGCCTGGCTTGACGGCCGCAGTACCCGAGATATCGTGGAAAGACGAGCTGGGCGGTATGCCGCCTCCCAGGTCGCCGCTTAGGACTACCCGCCAAGAACCCAATTATCGAATCGCAGAGAGAATCGTGATCACGCCTGCTCGGCCATCACGGGAGGATACGGAGCTTTTGCATGGCGAATGAGGATGCTCGCAAGCTGTTCGTGGCGGGTCTGCCCGACAGCATTACCGAAGACGTTTTGAGGCAACTTTTCGAGGCAACGGGAGGCACGGTCTCTGAGATTAGCCTCCCGAAAGATCGGGCCACGGGTCGGCCGCGGGGTTTCGGATTCGTAACACTTTCGACTTCGGAAGAAGCACAAGCAGCGCGCGATTCGCTGGATGGATCGATGCAAGCGGGAAAGTCGATCTCGGTTCGCCCATTCCAGGCTGAGCCACCGAAGCGCGAGGCGGGCGCGGCCGGTCCGCGAGGACCGGGTGGGGGTGGAAGCGCGCCGGGCGCACCCGACCGAACGCTTTACGTCGGCAATCTGCCGTACGACGTCACCCAGGCGGAAATCGAAACGCTGATGGCGGGCACCAACGCGGGGCCGGTCGCGCGCGTTCATTTGCCGACCGATCCCGAAGGCCGCAAACGCGGCTTCGGTTTCGTCACGATGGGCACGGCAGAGGGGGCCCGCGGGGCCATCGAAGCTTTGCGTGGGGCCGACCTCCGGGGCCGTCGTTTGGTCGTCAACTTGGCTCATCCGAAAGGTGAGCGACCGCCGCGCGCCGATTTCGGCGGTGGAGGAGGTGGCTACGCCGGTGGAGGCGGTGGCGGTGGCGGTGGAGGCTACCCCGCTCCTGGTTTCAGCAGTGGTCCCCCGCCTGAGCGCCGAACCTTCGATCAACGACGTCGCGGCGGCGCAGCACCGAACGAAGAAGGTCAGGCCCGTCGCAAAAAGAATTGGGACAAGGACCGCGACGGCGGTCGCGGTGGTGGCCGCGGCGGCGACTGGGACGAGGAATAAGGCGGCCGTTTCCGTCGCAAGCACCGTGGATTCCCGTGCCGTGGTAAGGCGCTGAGCGGTGCGCCGGCCCGAAACCTCAAAGCCGACGTTTCAGAGGTTGACGGATGTAACGGAAATGGTTAAGGTTCCGGCCCTTCCATTCGGAGTACCCGATGCGCGATATCATCAAGCTCACCTGCGGTAATTGCAGCCGCGCCAACTATCACACGACCAAGAACAAGCGGACGATGGCGGAGAAGTTCGAGATGAAGAAGTACTGTCCGACCTGCCGCAAGCATTTCCCCCACAAGGAAGGAAAAATCTCCAAGGGGTGAATGAATTGCTTCGTCCCCCCCGGCCGTGATACCCAGGGGGGCCCTCAAAGTGGACTAGCCCGGTCGGTACTCGCACCCTTGAGCACGCAGCTCGGGGGGGTTCCGCCGGGGCAGACGATCTGCCGGTCAATGAAGAGGGACACCTGGGTAAGATGCGCGAGGCAAAAGCCAGATGATCTTCGACTGGCTCTACGGCCTGTTCTCCAACGATTTGGCGATCGATCTCGGAACGGCCAATACGCTCATCTACGTCAAGGGCAAAGGCATCGTCTCGTGCGAGCCGTCGGTCGTCGCCGTGCAGCGCGACGTCCGCGGGGGCAAGAAGGTTCTCGCCGTCGGCCGTGAAGCGAAAGAAATGCTCGGCCGCACGCCGGGAAACATTCAGGCCGTGCGGCCATTGCGCGACGGGGTGATCGCCGACTTCGAGATCACCGAGGCGATGCTGCGCTACTTCATCGCGCGCGCCCACAACCGCCGAACGCTGGTCAAGCCGCGCATCATCATCTGCGTTCCTTTCGGGATTACCGAAGTCGAAAAGCGCGCGGTGAAGGAAAGCGCCGAGAGCGCCGGCGCGCGCGAGGTCTACCTCATCGAAGAGCCCATGGCGGCAGCCATCGGCGCGGGACTGCCGATCACCGAGCCGAGCGGGAACATGGTGGTCGACATCGGTGGCGGCACCACCGAGGTCGCCGTGATCTCGCTCGCCGGTATCGTCTACTCGCAGAGCGTTCGCGTGGGGGGCGACAAGATGGACGAAGCCATCGTCGCTTACATGAAGCGCAAGTACAACCTCGCGATAGGCGAGCAGACCGCCGAGAGAATCAAGATGACCATCGGCAACGCCTACACGCTCGAGCCGCAGCTCACGATGGAAGTCAAAGGGCGCGACATGGTGGCCGGGATTCCCAAGACCGTAGTGGTCAACTCCGATGAGATCAGGGAAGCCCTGACCGAGCCCACCAACGCCATCGTGGAAGCGGTTCTCCTCGCATTGGAGCGGACGCCGCCGGAGTTGGCGGCCGATATCGTCGACAAGGGCATCGTCTTGGCCGGCGGAGGAGCATTGCTCAAGAACCTCGACGTACTCTTGCGCGAAGAAACCGGGCTTCCGGTCATGGTCTGTGACGATCCGATCAGCGCCGTGGTACTCGGCAGCGGAAAGACGCTCGACCATTTGGAGTTGCTCAAGGAGGTGACGATCGGCTAGCCCGATCGTTTTCGGTGTTGGGATGAACTCCTACCGGCGGTACTGGGACGCGCTGATCGTTGCCGTCCTTCTGGCCGTGCCTTTTTTCGTGCTACGCGCGAGCATTCGCGATCCGCGCGAGCTCAACAGCATCGATCGCGCCGTCGTGCGGATCTCGGTCCCCATTCAGTACGTTTCGAGCCTCATCGCGCGCGAGGTGTCGAATTTGTGGGGCAACTACGTGTACCTCGTCGAGGTGAAAGCCGATCACCAGAGGCTCGCCTACGAGAACGCGCGATTGCAGGATCGCGTGCGCCGGCTCGAGCAGAACGAGATCGAGCTACGGCGTGTGAAGCGGCTCCTCGGGCTGCGGGAATCGGTGGCCGGAGATTTGATCAGCGCGCAAGTTATCGGCAAAGACCTGACCGAGTTCTTTCGCGTGGCCAGCCTGGTCGTCGACCGGGCGGGCAGAGAGGTGCGTCCGAACATGCCGGTCATCGCGCAGGATGGCGTGGTCGGCAAGGTGCAGCGCGTCTCGGGTGATCGGGTGGACGTGCTCCTCGCCGTGGACAGCGGTAGCGGCATCGACGTCATCGACGAGCTGACGCAGGCGCGTGGCTTCGTCCGCGGGACCGGCGATCAGTCGCGCTACAGCTGCCACGTCGAGCTGATGCAACGCACCGACGAGGTCAACGTCGGCGATCTCTTGGTCACCAGCGGCGTCGGGCGCGCGTTCCCACGCGGCATTCCGGTCGCGCGGGTGACGAAAGTCATCAAGCGCGATTTCGGAATGTACCAAGTGGTGGAGGCGATCCCGACGGTCGATTTTTCGCGTCTCGAAGAAGTGCTCATCATCACCTCACCACCGAGCGACGAACCCGGCAGCTCGCGGCCCAATCGTTAGGATTTATCGTGCGCAACGCGCTCTTTTTGGGTCTCGGTCTCCTGCTCCTGGTCATCCA
>DASWDH010000363.1:0-10064 GCA_036395495.1 Polyangiaceae bacterium | reverse complement strand
TCCAGCGGGCGATCGGGACGGGCAATGGGCCCGACCGGGCGGACGAAGTCACGATGCGTGTAGGGGGCGTCCATCCGAAGCTGTCCGATGCCGTTGCGGTAAGCGTCCGGAACTTTGAGCCCTGCGCGCCCTTCGATCCCGAGCAACCAGAGCTCGGGAGCCGCGAGGTGCCAGCGATGGGGCATGGCACGCGGTACGAAAACGTAGTCGCCGGCGTTGACCTCGAGCCACCCGCAGTTCGATTCGAGCCGCGCCGTGCCCTGCTGCACGAACCAGAGCTCATCGCCGTCGGAGTTGGCAAAGTAGAGCTCGTCGGTCGCGCTCGGACGCGCCAACCAAATCGTGGCCAGATCGGTGAAGAAGATCGGCGTGCGCTCGTAGCAAAGCATCGTGGCGCGCGGCACCCGGGTCGAATCGTAGAGGCGACGCTGCAAAGGCTCGCACGCATCGCGGTCACGCCGCGGGGCGACAAAGCCTCGATCGCTGGCTTTCACGGCTGAAGAAGGGGGCGCCGGCTCGCGATGATAGAAGTAGGTGAACGCGCCATCGAAGCCATCGCGGGTGTGCAGCTCTTCGTAGTAGAGGGCCCCATCCGGCCGGCGCGCCTGGCTGTGCGGCTTGGGGGGGACAATCCCCTGAACATGGCGGTCGATCACGATTCAGCCCGGGGGTGAAGCCGGCTTCGTATGCGCGTCCTGCTCGCGCTCGATGGCCTCGAACAGCGCGCGGAAGTTGCCGTAGCCGAAACCCTGATCGCCGCATCGTTGGATGAGCTCGTAGAAGAACGGCCCCGCGCGCTCGTCGCCATAGAGACTGGCGGCTTCGCGCAAGAAGATCTGCAGCATGTATTTGTCGTGCTCGCCGTCGATCAGGATCTCGAGCTCCTCCAATTCGGCGAGGCTCTGGGTGACGTTGTGGATGTCGAGCTTGGCCAGACGCGCCGGAAGCATGCGGTAGTAATTCTTGTGCGTGGGCAAAAAGGAGATGCCACACGCCACGAGCTCGCGAACCGACGACAGGATGTCGGGCAGGCGCAGCGCCAGATGTTGGATGCCGACGCCCGAATTGTCGTAGCAAAAACGCGCGATCTGACTCTCGCGGAAGAATGGCTTCAGCGGCTCGTTGGTGGCGAACTTGATCTCGCCCTCGGGATCCCACATCACGATCGAACGCAGGCCGGTGCCGTGCGGCGGGACCGAGGGCGAGAGGGGGAGCTCGTCGGTGCCGCTCCGTTTCGCCAAGCGCTCGGCCACGAGGTCCGAGGTGTGAAAGCGGATGTTCCAGAACTCCTCCATCCCCAGCACTTCGCGGTAAAAAAGAATGAGCGGCTGCATCGTGAGCGCGTTCGACGTCACATGATCGATCCGCTCGATGCCGAAGCGGTTGGGCTTGGGGCACTCGGCGAGCTGCTCGAATCCGGGAGCGAAGGTGGGGTACGCGTTTCTCTCGACGTAACGGAATGCCACGTCGCCGAGCGGGGTGGCGATTTCGAAGGCGCGGTAGTGTCCTCCCGCGGCGCTGCGGTCTTCCACCGGATCGCCGAGAATGGCGGCACCTCGCTCATCGAGAAGACGGTAAGTGCGATCGAGATCTTGGACGCGAAACGACAAGCTCATCACGCCGTCGGGATGCCGGCGCAGATAACGCGCCGCCCTGCAGTCCTGGTGAAGCGGCGTGGACACGCACACGCGAACGTCGCCCGCGCCGAAGACGCTCGAGACCTGCCCACTGCGGCGCACCAGGAGATCGCTCGCGCGCGCAACCTCGTCGAAATCCAGCTTTTCGCGGTAGAAGTAGCGGCTTCGCTCGAGGTTCGCGACGGCGAAGTGAAATGAGTCGAAGCCGAGGATCCCCAGCGACTCCTTGCCCATACCGGCGTCTTAGCATGCCGTGTGGGAGAGGTGCGCGCGATCGCGGTGCCAAAGATCTCAGCGAGCGATCGCACTGTTTCGATGACGCAATTCCGGCGGCGACGTCGACTCGGCTTCCTTGCGACCATCGGCCTATCGCTGGCGTCGCGAATGGGCTCGTCGCGGGTCGGCCGAAAGCTCGAAGCGCCTTGCGCCTGATCCGTGACTGGGATCTCATCCTTTACCACGTTTGCGAGGGTTTGTCCCTCCTTTGACGGGGCTCGTAATCTATCTAGAATGCGCTTCGTCGGCGTCGCGAACGGGCAGGTTCACGTGCCGAAATGGTCGGTCAAATCCGAACGCCGCCCACCGTCCATTCGGGCGGAGCTTTCAACCATTTCCGTTTGCGAAGGAGTCGAGCGATGAGCAAGCGCACGAAGTTCGTCATGGTGACGGGCGGGGTCGTCTCGTCGATCGGCAAAGGGCTCGCTTCGGCTTCGATTGGCGCGCTGATGGAGGCGCGCGGCCTCCGGGTGACGCACATCAAGCTCGACCCCTACATCAATGTCGATCCCGGCACGATGTCGCCGTACCAGCACGGAGAAGTTTTCGTCACCGACGACGGCGCGGAAACCGACCTCGACCTCGGACACTACGAGCGTTTCACCCACGCGCGAATGACGCGCCAGAACAATTTCACGACCGGTCGGATCTACGAAGCCGTGATCTCCAAAGAGCGACGGGGCGAGTACCTCGGCGCGACGGTGCAGGTGATTCCGCACGTGACCGACGAAATCAAAGCGCGCGTGCGAGCGGGCGCCGAGGAGGCCGACCTCGCCATCGTCGAGGTGGGCGGTACCGTCGGCGACATCGAGTCGTTGCCCTTTCTCGAGGCCTTGCGTCAGCTCAAGGTGGAGCTCGGCTCCCAGAACGCACTCTCGGTGCACGTCACCCTCGTGCCTTACATCGCGACGGCGGGCGAGCTCAAGACCAAGCCGACCCAGCATGCCGTGAAGGAGCTGCGCGAGATCGGCATTCAGCCCGACGTACTGCTTTGTCGCTGCGATCGACCGCTTTCGCGAGCGATCAAGGAAAAGATTTCTCTCTTTTCCAACGTTGCGGCCGATAGCGTCATCGCCGCCATGGACGCATCCTGCATTTACGAGCTTCCGCTGATGTTTCACGCCGAAGGGCTCGATGAGCAACTGACTGAGCGGCTGAACATTTGGTCGCGCCAGCCCGATCTTTCGGCTTGGCATCGCATCGTCGAGCGATTCAAGAAGCCGTCGCGCGGCGCGGTCAAGATCGGAGTGGTCGGCAAATACGTTCACCTGCGCGACTCTTACAAGTCGCTCCACGAAGCGCTCGTGCACGGCGGCCTCGCCCACGATTGCCGCGTCGATCTCGAGTACATCGACTCGGAGAACATCGAACGCGTGGGGCCCGAATCTACGCTCGCCGGACTCGATGCCATCCTCGTTCCCGGGGGATTCGGCGACCGCGGTACCGAGGGCAAGATCGCCACCGTGCGCTACGCGCGCGAGAACAAGACGCCATTTTTCGGAATTTGCCTGGGGATGCAGCTCGCCGTCATCGAGTTCGCGCGGCACGTCTGCGCTCTCAAGGGGTCGAACTCGACGGAGTTCGACCGCGACACGCCTCACCCGGTCATCGATCTCATGGCCGACCAACGCACGACCGTCGACAAGGGCGGGACGATGCGGCTCGGCGCCTACCCATGTTCGCTCCTCCCGGGGACGTTGGCTGCCGAAGCTTACGGCGCAACGGAAATCAGCGAGCGCCACCGGCACCGCTACGAATTCGCCAACGCCTATCGCGACCGGTTGCGGGCGGCGGGGCTCGTCTTCTCCGGGACCTCACCGGACAGGCACTTGGTCGAGATGATCGAGCTCCCCGATCACCCTTACTTCGTGGGCTGCCAATTCCATCCCGAGTTCAAGAGCCGCCCCACGGCTCCGCATCCGCTCTTTTCGCGCTTCGTCGGTGCAGCCCTCGAGCGCCAAGCGGTGCGCACCAAAGGGGCCAAAGCGCAAACCTCGGCCGGATCCACCAGCTCCTCCGTCAACTGACCTGCCTGGCAGGCAGCGACTCTTCGCCTCGGCGTCACAATTCGGTCACGCTCTGGAGCTCTGCGTGTCGAGAAACTGCTGCAGGACCTTGGCTTCTTGGTCCAAGAGTTTGTGGGCTTCCATGTGGATGATCCGCTCAGCGATCGCCCCGAGCGGACGGAGCAAGAACGGCAGATTCGTGATGGCGAGCTCGCCCGTGGTCACCCGCTCGCACTCGCCTCCCACTTCGCGAAAGGTCATCGTGCCGCCGTTCGACAGATGACGGGCAACGCCGGGCATCGTGGGAACATTCTTGAAATCGAGCCGCTTTTTTTCGAGATCGAACGTCGACTCCTCGATGAACGCCAGGTACTCGGGAGGAATTTTTTTGGGTCCGACGCTCTCGATGATGGGCTTGGGTCGATAGCGGACTTTGCGGGTCACCAGGCTCCCCTTGTCCTCGCGGCTCTGTACCTCGGCCTCCATCATCTTCGGGTGGTGCTGAAGAAGAAAACCCGGGAAGGCCGCGTCGAGCATGGCCCGTTGGACCTTGTCGACCGGCGCACGAAAACGGTGGGTGAACTCGAAGTGCATGGGCGAGCTGTTAGCCGATTTTGGCCCGGTTTGCACGCCAAACGCGCCTTTCGAAAGACCGCCCCTCGCGAGGAGGTGCTAGAGACGGGTCATGGGTCGGCCCCTAGGCATGACTGCGTCAGATCCTCGCTACCAGATCGTTTCATCGGAGTAGCCATGGCCCACTCAAGTACTGACGGGACAGGCGGAACTGGCTGTCGGCGAAGCTCCGCAGGCGAGGCCGGGCGGCCATTCCGGTCGGATGCGCGCTGCCGACGGCCTCGCCGTCATTTTCGTGGGCAACACGCGGCAATGGCTGATCGTGATCGGTCATGGCCAAGATCTGACGCAGTCATGCTAGGCGTGCGGCTCGCCGTCGTCGCTCTCCTCTGCTGCGCGTCGTGCAGTGCGCCTTGGTCGGTGCGAGCAGCCCGCACCGGAAATCTCGGCGAGCTCAAGACGGCCATCGCCCGCGAGAGAGCGGAAGGCAAGCTCGACCGCGGGCGGGTGCGCGATATCGCGAAGGAGGTCGGCGCGCGCGAAATCCGAACTGCGCCGGCCGCGCAGGCCCTCGTCCGGATCGAGGAGGCGCGCGCCTGCACCGCGCCTCTCTCCTCTGCCCTCGAGAACCGCGCGCGAGCGTCCAACGACGTCGGGGCTGCTGCGACCCTCGCTTTGCTCGACGGCTCGACCGACAAGGACAAAGACGGCGACGAGCGTCTCCGCCGTTACGGTGCGTCTTCCAGCGCTCTCTGGCGGGCGGTCGCCGCGCGCGCCGCTCTCGGTCCCCGCTTGGGCTCTGCGCGCCGAAAGTTCTATCTCGACCCCGACGAGCGGGTTCGGTTGGCGGCCCTGCGAGCCGCCCTGGAGGTTGCCGATCGCGCCGACTCCAGCGCGCTACTCGAAGTCGCGCGGCTCGACCCGAACCCCGTCGCGCAGGCCGTCGGCGCGCGAGCTCTGGGAAACGTCGCCAACGCCGAGGCAGTCCTCGGGCTTCGCGATCTGTACGCTCACGCCGACGAGGGTCTGCGGCAGTCGATCGTGGACGCCTGGGGCCAGAAAGAAGCGGCTGCCGCGGGCGGTTTGCGCGAGCTGCTTCGCGTCGTAGAAAGTGAGCGAGGCGCGCCGGCGATCGAGGCAGGACGTGTGCTTCTGAACTTCGAGCGCGAAAGAGACGCGGTAGCCATCGGAACGCAGGCGCTGGTTCGCGCCATGACCGACGGGCTGGCGCGCGATCGGGAGCTCGCGATCGCCAATGCTCCCGTGCGCGATCGGCAGGTCCTCGATGCTCTGGAAAAGGTCGCCAGAGGGGGAGAGGTGTCGGTCAGGGCCGCCGCGCTCCGCCGCCTCGCCGAGGTCCCAGCGAAGCGACCGCAAGCGCTGCTCGAGCTCCGAGCGATGGCAAAACAGGGCGTGAGGGAAGCTCAGATCGCGCTCGCCCGGGCGGGAGAGCGCGAATTCGCCGCGGTCATTGCGAAGGATCTGTCATCGAGCAGCCGCGAAGCGCGCCTCTCCGCCATGCGGGAGCTCGTCGCTCTCGGCGAGTTCGCGCGAGCCGCCGACCTCTTGGCCGATTCCGATTCGCACGTGCGCATGAGCGCATCGTGCGTAATTCTGGGATCGCGCGAAGATTGATGCCTCTTGTCCCTCGCGCGAAGGTGGGCGTATAGAGAAGGACCGAAATGGGGAAGGCACGCTGGTGGTTCTGGGTCATCGCAGTTGCGGCGGTGGCCGCATCCGGCTGCATCAAGAGCACCATTCTGAACGGGCAAATCAAAGGAACGCGCGACGGGTCGCGGGCGATCGACACACTCGGCGATTACGAGGTCGCGCGCACCATCGCGTTCGCGGGACTCGGTCAGTTCGAGGGCATGCACGCACTTGCTCCGGACAATGACGACGCACTCTTTCTCCTGACCAAAGGCTGGGCGGCCAGCGCCTTCGCCTTCATCGAAGACGATTACGAGCTCGCCGTCGATGCCGATGACGAAGCGCGCGCGGACTACCATCGGGCGCGCGCTCGGGCCGCCTACGACCGCGCGATTCTGTACGGAATCGAGCTGCTCCAGCGAAAAGCGCCGGGCTTCGACAAGGCGAAGAACAATGTCGTCTCCATGAAACAGTACGTCGCGAAATTCTCCAAAGACGATGCGCTGAATCTCTTGTGGATCGGTCAAGCCTGGCTCGGCAAAGCCAACATGTCGAAAGAGGACCCCGCCGTGGTGGCCGAGCTCCACGTCGGCGAGGCGCTCGTCGAGCGCAGCGTGGAGCTCGACGAGACGCTCCAATACGCTTCCGGTCGCGCGGCGCTCGGCGCCTACCACGCGCGCACGGCAATGGCCGAGCTCGACCAATCGCAGAAGCAGTTCGCGCGAGCCATCGACCTCACCGGCGGGAGGGCTCTCTTGTCCAAGTTTCAGTTGGCGAGAACCTACTACTGCATGAAAGGCGACAAGGCGTCGTACGAGAAGACGCTGCGCGAAATCGTCGACGCCCCCGACGTGTTGCCGGAGCAAAGGCTGCAGAACACCGTCGCGAAACGTCGCGCCCGCCGCTACCTCGGCAAGTCGCGCATGGCCAACTGCGGTTTCTGAGGAAACCTCGGTGGCCGCGACATCCGGTTTCGGCGCACGTCTGGCGCGATTCGACGTCGGCTGGACGCGGCTCGAATCGGTGCTGTGCACCGCGGTACTTGCCCTCGAGGTCTGCGCTTTCACTTTTTGGATCGCGCTGAAGGGATTCTCGCTGACGAGCGGCGCTACGAACCACGCTGGGCTCGTCTTTCGTGCCGCTTTCGGGGCCCTCGCCCTCGGTCCTATCGCGAATCTCCTGAGCCGCGGACGACCGGCCAAGGTTCGCCTGCCGGTCGCCCTCGGGGCCGCGCTCGTCGGGATGCTGCTCGGCTACGCTTCGGGCAACGTGGGGTCGGCTTATTTTTCCAACGCGCTCAATTGGCTACAAGATTCGTCGTTCCTCACGCTTCTCGGCGGGCTGCGCGGCGTGGGGACCGAGCTCACTTGGCTTCTGGCCATGCTGGGGGCATCGCTCGCTACCGGCAGCAGCAAACACATCAACATCGACGCCCTGCTCAGGTTTTTGCGACCCAAGCTTCGCGTTCCGGCCGTCGTCATAGGATGGATCTTCGCGGCGGTGGTGTGCCTCGCCGGCGTCGTCGGATTTTTCGATCACATCGCGATCGAGAGCTTCGGGGCTCCCGCCGATGCGACGCCGGGAGAAAAGATCTCCATCGCCTGGCACGAACAAGGACGTCACCTTTTTCTGCTGCGCAAGCAAGTCTCTCTCGACATGAAGACCGCTTCGCACGTGTTCGCCGGCGAACGCTACGACAGCTGGCTGCACGGTGGCGACTGGAACATGTGGGTGAAAGACGGCGACTGGGACGAGTACTTCACGCCCCAACAGGTGGACGCGATCATCCTGCCCGAGGCTGCGGCGACCGAGCTGCATCCGCCGCTCGTCATCGTGCCTTCCGGCGGAAACAGCCGCGGACTTTTGACTCGCGATCTTCACCTGATCTTTCCTTTCGGGCTTTTCATCATTGGCATCCGGTTCTTGGTTCGGGCCCTTCTGCTCGCCATAGGCCGCATCGATCTGGAGGCAGAGGCGCAGGCGATTCTTCCCAAGGAGGAAGCCGAGGTGCTTTCCAGCGAGGGCGAGGGCTGATGCGGGCACTGTTTTGGGTGATCGCAGTCTTGGCCGTGCTCGGCACGCCCATCTTCGCGCTGATGGGGGGCGCGAGCGAACTCGCCTGGCTCACCCACCCCGATCCCGTTTACCACCACCTGCGTTACATTGCCCCGACGATCCTCGACGGGCGATTCGCGGGATCGCCGATCCTGGTCACGATTCCTCTCTTTACTTTCGTCGGCTACTTGATGGCCGAATCGAAAACGCCGGACAGGATCGTGCAGGCGTCGCGCGCTTTTTTCGGGTGGATGCCGGGAGGCCTCGCATTGGTGGCGATTGCCGCCAGCGCGTTTTTCACGACGCTCACGGGCGGGTCTGGCGTGACCATCGTCGCCATCGGAGGCCTGCTCTATCCGGCTCTGCGCAAGCAGAACTACCCCGAAGACTTCTCGCTCGGCTTGGTGACGACCGGAGGATCGCTCGGCCTCTTGTTGCCGCCCTCGCTGCCGATTCTCGTCTATGCGCTCGTCGCCGGAATCGATTTCACCCGAACCTTCAAGGCTGCTTTCCTGCCGGGGCTGCTCATCATGGGCCTGCTCTACGCGTACTCGGCCTACGCAGGCATCAAGGCCAAGGTGCCGCGCGAACCGCCCCGTCTTTCGGCGATGGCCGATGCGCTGTGGCTCATCAAGTGGGAGCTCTTCATCCCGGTCGTGATCTTGGGAGGCTTGATGAGCGGGCTCACTTCGCTCGACGAGAGCGCCGCGATCACCGCGCTCTACACGTTCGTGGTCGAAGTCTTCATCTACAAAGATCTTTCAATCCGAAAGGACCTGCCGCGCGTCGCCATGGCTTCGATGAGCCTCGCCGGCGCCGTCATTCTCATCTTGGCGATGGCGAACGCGCTCATCAACTTCGTCGTCCAGGAGCAGATACCGGGAAAGATTCTCGAGAGCATGGTGGGGCTCGGGCTGACCCAGAGCTGGCAGTTTCTCATCGTGCTCAACGTCTTTTTGCTCGTGCTGGGGATGATCATGGACGGGTTTAGCGCGATCTTGGTCGCCGTGCCCCTGGTCCTTCCTTTCGCGGCTCGCTTCCACCTCAATCCTTTTCACGTGGCGGTGATGTTCCTGCTGAACCTGGAGCTGGCGTTCATGCTGCCGCCGCTCGGGCTGAATCTGTTCATCTCCAGCTTCCGTTTCAATCGACCGGTCGTTTCGCTCTATCGCGTGGTGCTCCCTTTTGCCGGTCTCGTCGCGGTAGCGCTCGCGCTGGTCATGTACGTGCCGAGTCTCTCGACCGCGCTGCTCCAGCGTGACATCGCCGCCGCCCGCGCGGCGGCGGCCGAGACCCACTCTGCGCCGCGCGAGGCTTGGCAGCTCGAGTGCGTGCAAGAAGATCCGTCTCATCCCATCCCCTGCACCGCGGAGGAAGCGGCGCTCTTCGCTCTTCCCACCGGGGCTGCCGTTGCGCCGCCGGACGAGACGGCCGCGACGGATGCCGGCGGCGCCCCGCCCGCGGAGGGGACCGAAGACGACCTGTTTCGCCAAATGATGGGCGAGTCGACGGAGGCCGGCGTGCCCGAAGCCGCCGCGAGCGCCGGCGGGGGCACGATGACCGACGATGAAATTTTTCGCCAGATGATGGGCGGCGCGGCCGACGCCGCCCCGAAGTGAGTCACGACGTCGCGCTCTTCGGGTTTTTTGGCCTTTCCAGCGCCCGTCAGTAGGATCGCCGGGATGCGGTCCGAGCTGGCGTGGCGTCCGAGCGCTGCGGAATTTCCGCACGACAACCCTCTCGTCGATCGATGTGCACTCTGGATCGGCGGACCTCTCTGCTCGATCGAGAACGCCGTGCCACAAGCTCCCGTTCCCCCCGCCGAAAAACCGGAGAGCGCCGACCCCATCGCGACCTTCGTTCGAAC
>DASWDH010000362.1:0-7774 GCA_036395495.1 Polyangiaceae bacterium | reverse complement strand
ACCTGCTCACCCGCGGCAGCCTCGGCCCCGATTTCAAGGACCAGCTCGGCTCGATCGACTGGGTCGTCGCGCCGCAGATCACGCTCGTGCCGTTTCGCGGCAAGCTCGCCATTTTTCAGAAGATCTTCGTCGATACCGACGCCTACGTCTTCGGAGGCCCCGCTTTCGTCGGTTTGAAAGAACGCGAGGATTGCGGCCCCGGCGTTGGCCCGGATTGTCCGGCGACGTTCGGTCGAAAGTCGCGCACGGCCATTGCGCCGACGTTCGGGCTCGGGCTCACCTTCTACATGGGGAAGTTCACGAGCCTCGGCTTGGAGTGGCGCTTTTTGCCCTTCGCCTGGAACACGGGCGGGTTCGACACGCGCGGCGGCGCTCCGGACGGCCGTTTCCCCGACAACAAGATCTCCAAGGAAGATCGCGAGTTCAAGCTGAACATGCTGCTCGGCCTGAACTTCGGGATCTACCTGCCGACGGGGCTCAAGAGCTCCGAGTAGCCGCCCGTCTCAACGACGTTTGACTTTGCCCTGGGCGTCGACCGTGAATTGCAGCGGCATGGCTGCGCGGGCCGGTTCGCGTAGCTCGTCGGCGATGGCCCATCCGCGGGCCGCCAATCCTTCGAGCAAGCGGTTTTTCACCCGCACCGATTCTTCCGCCACGAAAGCCTTCGTGAGCGGGCCGACCGAAGCTTCGTCCTCTTGGGCGAACACCGTTGCTACCGCGACGAAGCGGATGGCCTCGCTGGCGTCCTCGAGGAAGCGCTCCACCGCCGGGCGGATCGCCGGCACGTTGTAGTGCTCGAGCTCGGCGATGAGCTGCTGTTTGGGGTCGGTGTTGCGCGTGTACTCGGTGTCGAATCTCTCGAGTAGATGAATGAGCTCTTCGACGTAGCGCTCGGCGGACACGAGCTCTTTCAAGATCTTGAGCGGCCAGGTGAGGCTCACGGCTCTCAGGCAAAAAGCACGGATCGGCTCGATCGCCGCCTCGCCGGCCGCAAGCACACCGCGCAGAGCCGCATCTTTCTCCTCTTGGTCGGTGATCGATGGATCGATGTGAAATGTGAATCGGCGAAGGAGCGCCGCCGCAGCTTCACCGTTGGCAACGCGCGCCAGAGCGTCGATGGCCTCGATGCGGTCGTAATTCTGCGCGTGCTTGTCGGCCGCTGTTTTACCGAGCCTCGCGACGTTCTTGTCGCCGCTCGCCGCCGGCTCCGCCGATGATTTCCCTTTGCTCTTGAATAGGTCGAAAAGGCCCATGGGGGGCGCTTCTATAGCACGAGTTTCTCAGGCGAGCGGCACCGCAATGAGGACGACCTCGCGACCGCGGGTTTCGACGCGATAGCGTACGGGCTTGCCGTGTTTCTGGCTCATCTCGTTCTCGCTCGTGCGAATGCGCCCGACGAAGTTCGCCTCCGTGATGTGGTCGACCGGATCGCCGAGCGAACGTTTGGCGGCGATGTATTCTCGGAAGAGGCGACCATAGTAGGAGTCGGTCGGCTCCGAACGCAGCGCGGCTGCGAGCGACGCGTCCACGCTAGCAGCCGCCACCGACCGTTCGTCGACCGCCAGCGCATCCGAGAAGTCGCTTGCGTCGGGCGGGCGCGAGGGCCGACCCTCTTCGTCGGTGTCATCCTCCTGGACGCCCATCAGCTGGTTGAGCAGCGAGTTGAGCCGGAACACCAGCCCACCGAGCTCGGCGTGCTCGATCTCGAATCGCAGGTCGGTCTTTCCGTTGAGAATCGTCAAGAGTCCCTCTTCCAGCTCCTCGATGGGTCTCGACAGATAGTTGCCCAGGAGAAACCCACCCAGGCAGACGAGTAAGATCCCGAGCGCCGTCACCGCCAGCACCGGCCACAAGAGTGCGTTGATGCTCTCGATGAGGGTCGAGGGATTGACCGAAATCAGAACGGCGCGCCTGCCGTCACCGTAGCCGCTCAGCGGAGCCGCCGTGATGAGCTCCTCGCTCGGCGTACCGGGGATGAAAGCACCATGCCCGCTTGCGACGGTGCCGAGAACGGCCTCCTTCATCGGCGACTGGCTGAGCGCCGTCAGAATGGCCGGCGAGACGGTCGTCGACTTCGCCTTGAGGTCGATGTTGTTGCCCGAAGGTATGCCGAGAATGAGCCCGCGTCCGCTCGTCAGCTCGGCCGTGCGTTGCAAACGGCCGTCGTTGAGTGGCGTTCCCACCAGCAAAAGGCCGAGGACGTTGGTTTTTTCGTCGCGCACTGGGGCGTAGCTCACCGACATGAGCTGGGACGTCTTCGCGTCGGCCCACACGTCGGTGGCCGTCACGCCTTGCGTGATGGCCGCCTTGAGCGAAGGATGTCCTGCCCCGAGATCCTCGCCACGTCCGAGGTTCGTGCCGTTGCGGCCGAGCGCGATCCCGTTCGTATCGGTGACCGCGATGAGCGCGGGAGGGATTTGATCGAACACGGGATTAGTCTGGGCCGCAAACATGAGCCGGTTCGAATATTGGCTGGCTTCTTCCTGTCGCGCGCTGATCGTGCCGCCCTTGAAGACCTCGCGGCTCGCCTTGTCGTTTGCCACCGTAGCGAGCCATCGCTCGGTGCGGATCGCGTCGAGCTCCAGCTTGCCGTTCGCCGCCGAGAGTGCACGTTCGGCGTCCACCCTGAGTTGGGTGGGATTCGAAGCAAGGTCGCCGAGCGCCGCGCGGACGAGGGCATAAGAGAGGAGGCCAACCAAAAGGACTATGACTGAATTTACGGCGATGATTTTCCAGCGCATGAAGTTGTAATCTCCGTCGCCGTGACTTCTCGGCCCTGCCGAATGCGTTCGTTGCTACGTCGTCCGCCGCCCTTCCGTAACAGTCCGGAGACTACCAGACCGGCTTCTTTTGTATCAAGGTTCGAGCAATGTGAGCCAAACGAGCACGCCTTCCGACAAACCTAGCCAACCGGCTGCGCAGCTCCGGGCAAGCGCTGCCGGCCCCTTGGGGGTGGTCGACGACCCTTCGTTCGATCGCCACCGGAGCCCCGGCTACCACCCGGAACGGCCGGAACGCCTCGTAGCTGCTCGTTCGGCACTCCAATCTTGCTCGATCGAGGTCCGGGCCGTCGAAGTTCAGCCCGCCACCCAGGACGAGCTGGGTCGGGTGCACGACGCGCGCTACCTCGAGCGGCTGAATCTTCTCGCCGGCGAGGAGGGACAGCTCGACGCGGATACGTACCTGGCTCCCGAATCGGTCAACGCGGCCCAGCGCGCGGCCGGGGGGGGAGTGTCGCTGGTGAACGCGTTGCTCGATGGCGAGGTCTCGCGGGGTGTCGCACTGCTTCGACCGCCAGGTCACCACGCGAGACCGAGCGGCGCCATGGGATTCTGCCTGCTCAACAACGTAGCCGTGGCAGCCGCCCAAGCTCGCGCGCGCGGACTCTCGCGTGTGGCGATCATCGATTGGGACGTTCACCATGGAAACGGAACGCAGGAGATGTTCTGGCGCGATCCGAGCGTCCTTTACGTGTCGCTGCACCAATGGCCTTTCTACCCCGGGACCGGCAGCGCCACCGAGATCGGCGAGGGCGAAGGCCGTGGTTTTACGGTCAACGTGCCGCTCTCGGCGGGCGCTCGGGCCGGCGACTACGGCGCCGCCTTCGATCGCGTCGTTCTACCGATCGTGGAGTCGTATGCGCCCGAGCTGATTCTGGTATCGGCCGGCTTCGATGCACATCGCGACGACCCGCTCGCCAACATGCAACTCGATGCGTCGACCTACGCCTGGATGACGGCACGCCTCCTCGATGTGGCCGAGCGAAAGGCGGCTGGAAAAATGGCGCTCTTTCTCGAGGGTGGCTACCACCTTGCTGCCCTCGAAACGAGTCTTGCCTCCTGCGTCGAGATCATGTCGAGGGGCTCTCTGGGGATCGCGCACCCGGCCGCTCCACAGACCGTTCACGAAATGGAGATCGAGCGCGTAAGAAAAGCGCTGGAGCCTTATTGGCCCTCGACGAGCTGAGCCTGCGCGTCTCAACGCAACGGATCAGCGACGCCGAGCGCCTCGCTTTCGGGTCGGCCCGACGTAGGTCTTCGGATCACGCCGCGGTGGCGCGCTCGCCGCGAGCAGTTGCTCGAGACGTTCGAACTTGCCGAGGGCGTGTCCGCGTGCCCTCGCCCGGTCGATGAGCGTCGACAGCGCCTCGCGCAATTCGACGTGTTCGGTCGTTGCGCGTCCTTCGAGCCAAGCCAGCGTCGCGTCGGGAAAGCGGTCCATGACGCGCGCGGGCGCGTCCGAGAGCGCCTTGATCAGTGTCCGGTAGCCTTGCGAGCGCTGGTCGGCTCGAGGCGCCTGTTCCACCAGCCCGAACGCCTCGTCGAGGCGCAAAAAGAGTTCGCCCGGGGCCTTCGTGACGTCGAGCCACGAACGGCTCCCCAGCGCCTCGACGGCCACCGCAGCCGCCAGATATCCGTCGGTCCAGGTGGCGAGCCGCGCCACCAGTTCTTCGCCGCGCAGCGCGGCGATTTCGTCGAGCGCCATGCCGACGGCGGTGCGCACCAAGTGCCTGGCATCTTCGGCCAGCGTGCGAAGCTGCACGAGCGCCGCATCGGCTTCGATTCCCGCCAGAAAGCGCGCCGCGAGGCTGTACGCGCCGACGATCGACAGAAACTCGGCGGCGCTTTTCGCTGGCGCACGCTCGGCGTCGATCGAGCAGAGCTCCGCGACCAGTGCGTCCGCTCGGCGGGCGTGCTTCGCAATGGCTTCGCCTACCGCCCACGCGAGCTTGTGATTGGGCCGAGGTCCAGGTAGGCCGGACGAGCGGCAAAGCCGCGCGAACAGATCGCGATAGCTCCGGCGCGCGACAGCGCTTTCGATCTCGGCGACGAGTGCGGGATTGCGAATCGGTTCGCCGCGCAGCAAGGCAGAGTAGACTACCTCAGCTGACGTGCGGGCACTATGTATCCGCGTGCTGGCTGCCGCCTATCGTTTCCAGCACGGTGATCGCGCGAGACTCGGGATCGACGGCGCCGTACTCGACGAAATCGCCGTTCGAGATCGCGAGCGCTTGCCTGCGCGCCTCGTCGACGTTTCGCGCGTTGAGCGCGCGCCAGCGCAGATCAGGTTCGCCCGCGAACCGAACCACGAACAACATCGTCCACCGATCCCTTCGACAGAAAAAAACACCAGCGCCACCCCGATTGTTCCCGGCGTCGTTCCATCGAGCGTGCGTCCACCGTTGTTCGTTCGGCCACCGGCTGATCATCCGTATCCTCGCGCCGTCGCAATAGTCATATAAAATTCAGCTCTTATGGCCCATTCTGCTCGAAGCGCAAGCGACGCTCGACCGACGGTGGAGGTCGGTGACAACGTGGGCCACGCGTGGGTGAGAACGGTCGTCGGCCCGGGCTGTAATTTTTCACTAAGTTACTGTTTTCATTCATGATCCGTCAGACGCCAAGGCTTTGTCGTTGTTGCAAGTCATTTTCAAATTCAGTATGCTTTGAGGGAAGGAGCGCCAACGATGTTCGTCTGTGTCTGCCGCGCCGTGTCTGACGCCACGATCAAGAAAGTGATTGGCGCCGGTGCCTCGACGGTCGACGAGGTAGGAGCGCGATGCGGCGCCGGCACCTCGTGCGGCGCCTGCCGGCCCATCGTGCTCCGCATGCTCGCGAACCACGAAGCCCAGGACGATTGCGGCAGTTGTCCGCTCGAGATCGTACCCATATACTCGCGCGCGTCCTAACAGCCCGGGGCCAAGCGAATGAAGGGTAACGACCAAGTCATCGACCTGCTCAACCAGGTCCTCACACACGAGCTCACGTCGATCAACCAGTACTTCATCCACGCCCGCATGTGCGAAAACTGGGGCTACGAGCGGCTCTGGAAGATTCTGCGTGACGAATCGATCGACGAGATGAAGCACGCCGACCAGCTCATCGAGCGCGTTCTCTATCTCGAAGGGCTTCCCAACGTGCAGCGTATCGGCAAAGTGAACGTCGGTCAGACGGTGCCGGAGCAATTTCGCGTCGATTTGGATACCGAGAAGGCCGCGGTGAAGATGCTCAACGACGGGATCGAACTCTGCCGAGGCCTCTCCGATAATGGCACTCGCGAGCTGCTCGAAGAAATCTTGAAAGCCGAGGAGCACCATGCGAACTGGCTCGAGGCGCAGCTTGCGCTGATCGAGCAAGTCGGCACGGAGAACTACCTCGCACAGCAGATCAAGAAAGAGTCCTAAAGGAGCTTCGTCTTCGGCGCTGTTCGGGCGGACGCGTTCAGACCTTCGAATCGGCCTGACGATTGATGGTCCGCTCGAACCCACTCGAGTGAAGCCACCACCGCGTCGCAGATTTACATCAACAACTGCCTGAAAGCGACGAACCCCAAGGGTACGCGCGGCAACGGCATCGACTACTTCAAAAACGGCGTCTATCACTGCAGCTCCACGGTTTGCCGCGACCACTACAAGAATTTCCACCTCAATATGAAGTAGAGTAGCTACGGACAACGGCCGTCCCGAAGTAGGCCGCGCTCACGCGGCAATCGCATCAAGTCCCAGCCGCCCGAGCCGATTTCTGTCACAAACCGACCCCGTATTTCGTCCCCTCTCCGGAGGTGGAACGATGCGGATCCTGGTACTTGGGGGCGGCTACGCGGGAATGATGGCGGCGCTCAGGCTCGGCAATCGCGGCCACGGCGCGAACGTAACCCTGGTGAACGGCTCGGCCGAGTTTGCCGAGCGCGTGCGCCATCACGAGCTCGCTGCGGCGAAACAGCCGAAGAGGCGGCCGATCGCGCACCTTCTGCGCGACACCGGCGTCCAGCTCGTGGTGGGCAAGGTCGTCGCCCTCGATCTCGAGTGGCAGTCGGCGCGGCTCGCCGACGGCAGAGAGCTCGACTGGCATCGCCTGGTGTTCGCGCTCGGCAGCGTGGCGTCCGACGCCGGCGTGCCCGGCGTGCGCGAACATGCGCTGCTCATCGGCGATGAATCGGGCGCTGCCCGGATGCGCGAGACCCACGCACAGCGAACCGTGGTGGTCGGCGGAGGGCTCACCGGCGTCGAGATTGCCGCCGAATTGGCGCGCCAATCGAGCGTAACGCTGATGACGGCCAACGGCGTGGGCCCGTTCCTCTCGGCGAAAGGCCAGGCGTACCTGCGCGAGCGCTTGACGGCGATGGGGGTGCGCATCCTCGAAGCCCGAGTGCGCGAGGTGCGCGCAGGCGAAGTGGAGCTCGAACACGGAGAAACACTGCCCGGCCTGTGCGTGTGGGCGGGCGGCTTCGAGGCGCCGCCGCTCGCCCGAACGAGCGGCCTTCGGGTGAACGGACGGGGCCAGATCCTCGTCGACGAGCGACTGCGCTCCCTCTCGCACCCGAGCGTCTACGCCGTCGGCGACGCCGCCGAGCCGCAGTTCGACGCCGGCGCGCCCATCCGCATGGGCTGCAAGTACGCGATGCCGATGGCAGTCCACGCCGCCGAGAACCTCGCGCGCGCGACCGCCGGACTCGCGCAGCAGCCGTTCCGCTTCGGAGACACCGGATTCTGCATCAGCCTCGGGCGCGAGGACGGCTTGATCCAGCTCAACGCGAGCGACGGAACGCCAGGGGGAATCCTCACCGGCCGCCTCGCCGCCTGGATCAAGGAGCAGGTGTGCCGCTTCACGGTATGGGCCATCCAGCTCGAGCGCTGCTTCGCCTTCTATCGCTGGCGCACGCCGCCGCTGCCGGCTCATGAACCCCAACGATTGACGGCGTAAGATGGAGCCCGTGGATTTCGAAGAACATCGGCCGCTCCTCTTCGGGATCGCCTACCGCATGCTCGGCGATC
>DASWDH010000361.1:0-9042 GCA_036395495.1 Polyangiaceae bacterium | reverse complement strand
AAGACGGCGCGACGATCGTCTATCGCGTGCCTGCATCTCCGGCCGCACTCATTCCGGCCCCTCCCCCGCAGCCAGAACTAGGCGATTGCGTTGGGGGAATGCTCACACGGCTCATCCGCTAGCGCGGAGTGGTCGTGGTCGCTAGGCGCCTCAACGCTGCGAGCGCCGCGACGGACCACCGGGCCCGTCAGCCTCCCCTGCCCCTCCGTGGGTGTGCGCTTGAATCTTGCGCGCCGCGACGGTGAGAAGAGCGGCGACCCCCGCCTGGACCGCCGTTTCGAACTCCTTCGCCCCCTGGGTGAGCCGCTCCGCGCTCACGCCAGGCTCGAACGCTTCTCGGAGGCGACGGTGACGCGCTTGACGCTCCATCCGGCGCTCGAGCTTCTGGGTATGCTTCCACTCGCGCAGCTTGCGACGCCGCAGGCTCTCCTCGGGAAAAAACAGCCTCCGCAGCTGAAAGAGGAGCCCAATACCCCACCCCAAAAGCACCCAATAATACCAAGTGCCTCCCGTGAACCGTCGATCGACGAAATAGAGGATCGCGTTGACGATGACATACGTGAGCAGCGAAGAGACGAACTTGTTGAAGAGACGGGAGCGTTCGTCGGCGAGCTCACGCGCTTCGTTCTGACGAGCCAGCTCTTCGGCCCGCGTTTGGGCCAAATCCGTCGTCGCAGCCTCGAGGGCCTCACGATCGATGCCCACTTCTCCGGCCATTTCGACCAGCTCGTCGTGAGAAAGGTTCTGGTTTCGGAGGCTCTGCTGGCGCAGGGCCCGTTTGAGAATCTCAGTCACCTCCTCCTGGCTGTAAGTGCGCTTCGAATCCGGATCGGGCATTGCGCCAATTCTGACCACGAATCCGCCGGCCGCCAAGGTGGACCGCGCTGGAAAGAGGACCCCCCGGCTGCGGCGACGTCAGCTACTTGTCACATGGGCCTGCCAGACTGGCGGCATCGCGCGACCCGCTCGTCAGACCCTCCCGCCAACCATGCTCCTCCGATTCGCGCTGCTCCTCACCACCTGCCTCTTCTGTTTCACCGGGTGCCGTTCGGAAAAGAGCGGAACCGAGCCGGCCGCCGCCGGCTCGGTTCCACGGGGCCCCCCCGCGATCGCCACCTCGTCGGCGACGAGCCCGGGCGCGGCGGGCACGGTCACGCTTCTCCTCGCCTATGGCAGCGAAAAAAAACGTGGCTCGAAGAGCAAGCCCGTAAGTTCGAGGGAGCGAGGGCGCGCATCTCGTCGGGAAAACTGATCCGCGTCGACGGCCGCGCCATGGGATCCGGCGAAGTCGTTCAAGCGATCTTGAGCGGTGAGCTCAAGGCCCACGTGTTCAGCCCTGCTTCGGGTGCGTACGTCTCGCTCCTCAACCAAGCTTGGTTATCGCAGCCCGGTCACACGGCTCCCCTTTCGCCCGCTGGCGAACCGGTCGTGCTCTCGCCGCTCGTCATCGCGACCTGGAGGCCGATGGCGGAGGCACTCGGCTGGCCACACAAGGCGCTCGGCTGGAAAGACCTCATCAAGGTGAGCGCCCATCCCAAAGGTTGGGGCGCCCATGGGCACGCCGAATGGGGGCCCTTCAAGCTCGGGCACACGCATCCCGAGTTTTCGAACTCGGGCCTGCTGTCGGTCTTGGCGGAAGCTTATGCCGGGGCGAAGAAGACGCGCGGGCTCACGACAGCGGACGTTGCCGCCAAGGCGACGCGGGAATTCGTGACCGGCGTCGAAAAAACCATCGTGCATTACGGAAAGTCGACCGGGTTTTTCGCCGACAAGATGGTCGAACGGGGCCCTTCTTATCTTTCGGCCGCGGTCCTCTACGAAAACCCTCGTCCTCAACTTGCTGGACGCGGATTGGCAGACCAAGAATCGAACCGAGCTCTTCGACAAAGGCGAAGACGCGCCGCAGTCTCTGGTGATAACGCCGCTCGTCTTCGCGATATGGGAAGACCGCGCGCAGGCCTTGCTGAAGGCAGCAGGCGGTCACATCTCGTGGAAGACCATTCACAAGGCAGTCGCATCGAACCGAGGTTGGCCGGCGGTGGGCGGCAAGTCGGAGTGGGGATTCGTGAAGCTCGGCCACACCGACCCCACGAAGTCGAACTCCGGCATGCAGGCGTTGCTTCTGATGACGCTCGAGCACTACGGCAAGACATCCGGTCTCACCATCGGCGATCTGCTCAAACCGACTACCAGTCGTTCATCGCAGCCGTCGAACGCGGCGTTTCCAAATTCGAGGCGTCGACCGGCACGTTCATGACGGACATGATTCGGTTCGGTCCGTCGAAATACGACATCGCCGTCGTCCACGAGAACCTGGTCATCTCGCAGATCGAAAATGCACAGGGCCGATGGGACAACCTGCGCGTGTATTATCCCGAGACGACCTTGTGGAGCGACCACCCGGCGGCGCTGCTTCGGGGTGAGTGGGTGACCGATGCGCAGAAGCAAGCGGCGCGCGCTTTCATTCGCTTCCTGCGCAGCCGTTCGCTGCAGGAGCGCGCCCTCGCTTACGGCTTTCGACCGGCCGATCCAGCGGTCCCCATCCGCACGGCGGACGCTCAGAACCCCTACACCCGCCTAGCGCAGTACGGCATCAAGGTGGAGATTCCACCGGTGGCCACGCCACCCGACGGGCCCGTCATTCGCAACATGCTGACGATGTGGTCGCGCGTCGTCGCCAACCGATGAACGATGCCGTGTGATTTGCGGGCGGTTTGCTAGTATGGGTGACCCAACACGACGAGTGGGTACTCGGCGCGGCCTTCGGCCCGCCTGCGGCCTGAAAGAAAGGTAAGAGCATGGCACAAGGGTTCTTCGGGCGTCTTGCGAATCTGTGGCGGGGTTTCGTTAGCTTGTGGATCTCGGATGTGGAGAGGAACAACCCCGAGATCGCCTACGAGAACGCCATCAACTCGATGATCGAAAAGTATTCGGGTCTCAAGCGGGCCACCGCTTCGATCATTCGGCGCCGCGAAGAGCTCGAGCAGCGCCACTCCATGCAGTCGAAAGAGCTGGCACAGGTCTCGATCGACCTGAACGTCGCCGTGGAGACCAACCAGGACGATCTCGCACTCGTGCTCATCCAGAAAAAGAACCAGCTCGAGGCGGAGGTGAACGACCTGCAGACCGAGATGAGCGCTGCGATGAAAGATGCCGATACGGCGAAGGCTTCGCTCATGCAGATCCAGGGGGAAATCAGAAAGCTCAAAGCCGAGAAGGACGCCATGATGGCCAAGCTCCAATCGGCCCAAGCCCGCATCCGCATCCAGGAACAGCTCGAGGGATTGTCGGTGGACAACGAGGTCAAGGCGCTCGACAACGTGCGCGAGCACATCAAGACCACCGTGGCGCAGGCGAATCTCGAAAAAGAGATTGCCGAGTCGTCGCTGGATCAAAGGTTGCGTGCGCTACGCGCCCAAAGCGGCGAAGTCACCGCGCGCCAACAGCTCGATCAGCTCAAGGCCGTCCAGGCTCAGAAGGCCCTCGGTCAGAAGAAGACCATGTAGCTTCGCCCTATGCCTCCCGCACAAGAGCGCGTCCTGCCGCAGTGGACTGAGGAGCTGAAGCGCCGCTACTTGCGGGGCGAGGCGTTGCAGTTCGTTCTGCACGGGAACGTGAACGACCTCGTCCTTTCGGGCGGGCGGTTCATCCGGATGAGCGACTTTCTTTCCGAGGTGCTGCTGTCACCATCCAAAGACGTCGTCATTCAATACAATGTCGGCACCGGCGTGCGCTTCGCGAAAAAACGGGCCGATGTGCCGGATCTCGATGCGCTCATCGTCGAACGTGACGCCGACAAGATCCTGCCGGCGCTCGAAAAGCTGCTGCACGGCGTCGACAAGGTGGCGGTCATCATCGATTACGCCGAGATGATCGCTCCTGCCGGAGACGCCAACTTCTTCTCCTCGATGGACCGGCAGAGCGTCGTGACGTTGCACCGGTGGTCGTTTTCTCCCGCGGTCGAGCGAGCCGACAGCGTGATACTGCTGGTGACCGAGAATCTTTCCGAGCTCAATTCCAAGATCGTCAGCAATCCGACCACGGCGATTTTGAAGATACCGATGCCCGACGAAAACGAGCGGCGTGAAGCCATCCGCGTCTCGGCACCCAAGCTCGACGCGGCATGGACCGACCGCCTCGCCGAGATCACTGCCGGTCTCAAGATCGTCCAGATCAAAGGGCTGCTGTCGCCGGAGACGACCCAAGACGGCGATCGCCAGCAGATTCTGAACCTCGTCTTCAAGCGCAAGCGCGAGATCATCGAACGAGAGTGCTTCGGGCTGATCGAGTTCGTCGAGCCCGACCACGATTTTTCGGTGGTGGGCGGGATCGAAGAAGTCAAACGAGAGCTCGCCGTCATCGCCGAGAACATGCGCGAGGGGCGGCGCAACCGCTGTCCCATGGGCATCCTGTTCACCGGGCCGATGGGCACCGGCAAGACCTTCGTCGCCGAAGCATTCGTCAAACAAACCGGCCTCACCGCCATCAAGTTCAAGAACTTCAGGAGTAAGTGGGTGGGGGCTACCGAAGGCAATCTGGAAAAGATCCTTTCGGTCGTTCAAGCGATCGGGCAGGTCATCGTGATCGTGGACGAGGGCGATCGCGCCTTCGGCAATCAAGACGGCGAAGGGGACGGAGGCACCTCGTCGCGCGTCATCGCGCGGCTCAAAGAGTTCATGTCCGATACCAGCAACCGAGGGCGAGTGCTCTTCATCATCATGACCAATCGCCCCGACAAGCTGGACATCGACATCAAACGCGCCGGGCGCCTCGATCGGAAGATTCCGTTCCTCTATCCGCAGGAACCGACCGAGGTCGAATCGGTCCTCTTGGCACAGCTTCGCAAGCATCGTATCGCTGCCGACTTGCAGTTTCCGCGCGATCGCGAAGCGGTGAGCGGGCGGCTCGTCGGCTACTCCAATGCCGATCTCGAGGCGGTGATCTTGCTGGCCAACGAGTACGCCCGCGAGACGACCATCACGGTCTCGCATCTGGCCGACGCGATGCGAGATTACCTGCCGAGCCGCGACGTCGACATGCTCGAATACATGGAGCTGGTCGCTGTCTTCGAGGCGAGCAATCGCCGTATGCTTCCAAAAAAGTACGCCGATCTCGGGGTCGACGAGCTAGAGCGAAAGCTCTCCGTACTTCGCGCCGCCGTCGGCATGCGCCGTTGAGCTGGGCCGGTGCGCCCCCAGCCGCACCGACTAAGACGCAGGCGGGCCAGAGGTCGCGCCGAGTAACACAAAGAAAGGTCAAGGAGGTCAGCGATGGAGTTTTTCCCGGAGACGGACATCACGGCGGGTCAAGCGGAGGTCATCGCTCGCGGCATGCTGGCCGTCGCGCGAGCGGAAGCGGGAATGCGCGAAGCCGAGCTCGGATTGGTCAAGAGCTTCTTCTCGGATCTGACCGGGGGGGACGTGCACCAGCTCGTTGCCCTCGAAAGGGTGACCGAGGTCGCGCCGGATGTGGTCGCGACAGCGCTCGGCTCCGACACGCTGGCCCACCTTTTTCTCAAGTCGTGCATTTTGGTGGGCTATGCCGACGGCGAATACACACCTTCTGAGAGAAGCATCGTGGAAGCGTACGCCAAAGCACTTCGTGTCGAGCAGGCGACGCTGCAGGCCCTCGAGCAATCCGTGAAGGAGTACCTGGTCGGGCAACTCGCCGGGCTTTCCAACGTGCAGGCGACTGCCGCGATCGCTCGGAAGCTCAAGCTCTGATTCGACACAGAAAAAATTCCGCATAAACGGAAAAGCCATTACGGAGACAATGCTCAGGTGGGATTGACACGAGCCTCCCGGCGCATCAGTAAAACCGTCCGTCGGGTTTCGCTGTACGCCCGGCGTGGGAACTGGGGAGGGTTGGGCCTATTTTTCCCGCGGATGCTCGCAGCAGCATGATTTCTCCGAAGACCATCGCCGCCATCCGCGACCGCGTGGAGATAGCGGCGATCATATCGGAGTCGGTGAAATTGACGCGTAAGGGGCGGAGCTTGCTCGGCCTCTGCCCCTTCCACAGCGAGAAGACGCCGAGCTTCAACGTCAATCCCGAGAAGGGGTTTTTCTACTGCTTCGGATGCAAAGAAAAGGGGAATGTCTTCGACTTCTTGATGAAGGTCGAAGGGCTCACGTTTCCCGAGGCGGCGCGGCGCCTCGCAGCCCACGCCGGCATCGAGATCGAGGAAGCGGCCACTGACGCAGAGCGGCGTGAGGCGGACGCGGCGCGCCGCGCCATCGACGACCTTTACTCCGTCAATCAGCTCGCCGCCCACTGGTTCGAACGCCAGCTGCGCGAGCATCCCGGCGCTGGCACGGCGTGGGAGGAACTTCGTCGTCGGGGGCTCATCGACGCCGGGCGAGCCGAAGCGACTGACGCCCGCGTTCGGGACGCCCTACAGGCGTTTCGTATCGGCTACGCACCTTCCGGTTGGGACGGTCTGGCACAGTTCGTGGTTCAGCAGGGCGTCTCGCCGATCACCGCCGCCAAGGTGGGTCTCATCGCGCCCCGAAAAAGCGGCGCAGGCCACTACGACTGGTTCCGACACCGGCTCATGTTCGCCATCCTCGACGTGCAGGGACGCGTCATCGGCTTCAGCGGACGTGTGTTGCCCGATGGCGAAACGGGCATCGTGGACAAGCAGAGCCCCAAGTACATCAATTCGCCGGAGTCGCCGATTTACCAGAAGGGCCACACGCTTTTTGGTCTGTATCAGGCCCGGCAACCGATCCGAAAAGAAGAGGAAGCAATCTTGGTCGAAGGTAACTTCGATGTGGTATCGCTTCACGCGCGCGGGATCGCAAACGTCGTGGCGCCGCTCGGAACGGCTTTCACCGCGCTCCAGGCCAAACTTTTGCGCCGCTATGCGCCGGTCGTGACGCTGCTCTTCGACGGCGACGCCGCCGGCAAAAAGGCGACGCGCGAGGCACGCGCGACCTGCCGCGAGGGGGGGCTCATCGCCAAGGTCGCCACCCTGTCGGCCGCGAAAGACCCCGACGACTTCGTACGCGAGCGGGGGCCCGATGCGCTCTGCGCGGCGGTGCGCGCCGCGCACGGAATTCTGGAGCACCTCATCGAAGCGGCCCTCGACGAGGCGTTCATCCGAGGCGATGCCCACGAACGCGCCGCTCGCGTGCGCGAGGTGATCCAGCTCATCGCCAGCGAGGACGATCCCACCGTTCGCGCGATGGCCCAGACGTACGCCGACAACATTGCCCAGCGGATCGGACTCCCCGACGCCGCCTCGTTTCACCTGATGAAAGACGCGGTCATGCGTGCTCTCACCGAGGCCGCCCATTCGGGTCCCCACCGCTCCGAGCCGAATGACCGCCGGCCTTCGAATCTTTCAGAACGACAAAATACAGCTCCAGGTGGCAGCGGCACCACGCCGCCCTGGAAGGCGCGATCCAGGGATCAGCGGGCGGAGATCGGCCTGTCGATTTTGGGATGTTTTCTCGATTTCCCGGATCTTCTCGACGATCCGGCGGCCGAAGCGGCCATTATGGAGCTCGAAGGCGACGTTGCGTTGGCCGCAGCGGCGATCGCATCTTCGCAGAAACTCGGGCAAGAAGCGGGCCAACAAATCAGCCAAGATGTTCTCGAAATTCTTGCGCATGTGCCCGTCTCGATTCATACATTCGCCGCACAAAGACTTGCCTCACCTCGCCATCAACATCGCGAAGAGGCCAGACTCGAGCTCGTTTCGAATGCTCAAAAGCTCAAGCGGCTGGGGCTCTCACGGCATAAGGCGCAAGTGGTCGAAGCACTTCACCGAATCGAAAGAACGGGAGACCGGGCGGCGGAAGATGCCCTTTTGCGTGAGATGGATCGCCGTGCACGCGAAAAACACGGTCTGAAAGAGGGATGAGGTAAGCCGGTGCGACAGAACAAATCCGAGCGGAGCGATATCTCTCCGCCTACGCAAAACGGGACGCATGGCCGTGACCGTAAGGAAGTGCAGCAGCTCATTGACCTGGGCAAATCGAAAGGATTTCTGACGTACGAAGAGGTGAATGACGCCCTGCCCGCCGACGTGGTCGCCGCCGACCAAGTCGAAGACGTCATGAGCGCTCTGGGAGACGAGGACATCGAGATCGTCGATGCCGCAACGCAGGTGAAGATCGCCCCCAAACGCATCGCCGAAGAAGAAGCCCTCGAAACCAAAAAAGTCCCGGTCCGAGGGGAGGAAACCGAAGAAGCCGATCCCTACTACTCCAAGTCGAACGACCCGGTGCGGATGTACTTGCGCAAGATGGGAAGCGTTTCGCTTCTCACGCGCGAGGGGGAAGTCGAGATCGCCAAGCGCATCGAGCAAGGCGAGCACGCGGTTTTGCAAGCCATCTTGAACAGCCCCATCGCCGTGCGCGAGATCGTCGATATCGGCGACAAGCTGCGCAAGCACAAGGTGCGGGTGAAAGACATCATCCGCGACGCCGAAGACGACGATCAGGAGTTCGACGAAGAAGAAGCCGACCGTCGCATCATCCGCCTCATCGACAAGGTCAAAAGGCTGGACAAGAAGCACCAGGACCTGCTCGAGGAACGCAAGCTCAAGACCGACGGCAAGCGCAAGGCCATCGACTCCGAGATCGAGGCGACCAAAGAGGAGCTCGTCCAGACGCTCGAAGAGATGCGCCTCAATCGAAAGACGATCGACAAGATCGTCCTCAAGCTCAAATCGCTCATTCAAAAGGTCGAACGCGCCGAGGCCGGCGCGACCGAGCTCGAGAAGCGCACCGGCGCCACCAAAGAGCAGCTCAAGCGCCACCTTCGCGACGTCAAAGACAATCCCCAGGCCGAACGGCGTCTCGCCAGAAAGCTCGGCGTCACCCGCTCCGAGCTGCTCGAGTTCGACGCCGCCCTGAAGGGCGCGCAAAAGGGGCTGAAGAAGGTCGAAGAGGAGCTTCAGATCGACGTCGGCGAGATCCGCTACACCTATGGCTCGATTCGCGAGGGGGAGCGCACTGCCGAGAAGGCCAAGGCCGAGCTCGTCGAGGCGAACCTCCGCCTCGTCGTGTCCATCGCCAAGAAGTACACGAACCG
>DASWDH010000360.1:0-2658 GCA_036395495.1 Polyangiaceae bacterium | reverse complement strand
CAATTGCTGCGCGCGAGCCCTTGGTACACCTGCGCCTTCATGTCCCAATACGATGGACTATCGTAAAGTCCCTGCTTCGTGAGGCGATCCCTCACCATCTGCAAGAGGGTACGGCCGGCCGGCATCGTCACTCCGTTTCGATCCGGATCGCGCCGGCCGCACGCTCCGCGCGCTCGGCCGCCTCCGCACGATCGCGTCCAACCGCGAGCACGTGACCGGCCCGTTTCGATCCATCGGTGAGTGGGAAGACGCTGGCGCCCAGGCCGACGTACACTTCCGCGGCGACGATTCCCGGAAGGGCGCGCGCCGCCTCGAGGCCGTCGATCCGCACGACCCGCCCCGGTCGGCCCACCAGAAATTTTCCAATCGCGCCGCCGTATCGCTCTCGTTCGACCTCTGCTCTTTCCCAGTCCGGTTTGCCGAGAGCCACGCCGAGAATCTTACGAAAAAGCGAGACGCCCGACGCGAGCAAAGCCACGTCGGGGTCGAGCCCTCCTCCTAGACGAAAAGCCGTCTCCACGAGTTTCGGTCCGTCGGGGCCCAGGCGAAGCTGTGTATACGTCGGCCCGCGGCCAATACCGAGGGCGCGGATACCAGCCAACGCCGCTTCGACCGCCAGGGCTTCGTCGGCGGGCGAGAGCCCCGAAGGATACCACTCGGCAAAGGTGATCCCCGGCGGATCGGGATACTGCGTGATGACCCGCTCGGTCACGCTGCACACCGTCGTCTGTCCCTCGAGCGTGTAGGCATTCACGCTGAACTCGCGGCCTTCCACGAATTGCTCGACGACGACCGAGGCGCCGGAGGAAGCTTCGCGGGCGCAGCGGTAGGCGGGCAAGAGCTCGGCAGCGAGCTCGACTTTGGAAACGCCGCGCTGGCCCCACCCGCGCGATGGCTTGAGCACGACGGGCAAACCTCGTCGATCGACGAATACGCGCACGTCTTCGAACGAGTTTGCAACGGCGAACGCCGGTATCGGAGCGCCTCCCTCGCGATAAGCCTCGCGCATTTGATCTTTGGCCTGGCAGCGCTCGACGGTGGTCGGGTCACCGTAAAAAGGGAGGCCGAGGATCGCGGCGGCCCGAGCGGTCGTCGCCAGGGCGACCTCCGAGCCGCAGGTGGTGATGCCCTCTGCCCGCGTGCGACGCGCGCAGGCCACGACGTCGTCGACATCGTGCGTCGAAACCTGGTGAAGTTCGTGGCAAACCGCCGCTCCGATGGCGGCAGGATTGGCGTCCGTTCCTATGACGAAGACCCCGAGGTCACGCGCGGCCCGCAGAAGCCCGAGCTGCGGAAAACCGCACCCGACGATGAGCACCTTCGGCTGTTGCAACGACGCACTCATGCTTATCCGCGGCTGCCGTGGCTTTGAACTCGCCTGGCCGGTAAGTCACCGCTCGGCCGGGAGCTCTCGGGCACCGCGACGGCCTCGTCGGCGAAACCGATTTCTTCGGCGATGTTGTAAAGCGGCCGGCCCTGAATTTGAATGAAGATGCGACCGATGTATTCGCCGATGACCGAGAGGGCGATGAGCTGCAATCCCCCCAGAATGACGACCGCCGAAAAGAGGCTCGTGTACCCCATGGTGATGTCGGCGCCGAGAAGCTTCTGGGCAATTCGAAAGAGACCGAAGCTCAGCCCGAAAAACGCGACCACGGCGCCGACGCCGCCAATGAGCCGCAACGGACGCGTGCTGAATCCGACCATCAGATCGAAGGTGTGGTTGATGAGCTTGCCCAAGCTGTATTTGGTGACGCCGCGCACGCGCGGCGCGTGACCGACGGCGACGCTGGTCGACCGCGCGCCCGTCCACACGGCGAGCGCGCTGAAGAACTTCTTCTTCTCGGGCAGGCCCGCGATGAGGCGCGCCGTATCGCCCTCGATAACCCGAAAGGTCGTCACGTCTTCGGGCAGCTCGATGCCGAGCATCCGCTTCATCAACCACATCATCACGCGGGAAGCGACCACCCGGTGGATCGGATCTTTACGCTTCTTTCGCACACCGTAGACAATCTCGTAGCCCTGGTCGCGTTTTTCGAGCAGCTTGGTGAGCTCCTCGGGGGGGTTTTGCAAGTCGCCGTCGAGCTGAATGATCCAGCGCCCCGATGCGCGCAGAATTCCCGCTTGCACCGCGGCCTCCTGTCCGTAATTTCGCGTGAAACGGACCAGTTTGATCCGCGAGTCGCGAGCGCAGATGGAGCGAAGCATGGCCGCCGTTTCGTCGGTGCTGCCGTCGTCGACGAACACGATTTCAAAGCTCTTGGCCGCTTGCTCCATGACCGGCACGAGCCGCTCGGCGAGCTCGCGAACGTTGGCTTCCTCGTTGTAGACGGGAATGACGACCGAGTGCCAAATCGAAGAGCTCGCGTTCATCGCAGCGCCGAAAGGGTTTCGCCGAGAGCGGCGACCACGCGATCGAGTTGCTGCTCGCCGAGCTGGGTGTAGAGGGGCAGCGAGATGGTTCTCTCGCCAATGTCGGCGGCGACCGGAAAAGCGTCCCGCTGATGGCCGAAGCGCTCGCGGTAGTACTTGAGTGTATGAACGGCGCGGTAGTTGACGGCGACGCCGATCCCTCGCTCTCCCATGCCGTCGAGTACCCGATCGCGCAGGCCAGGCGGTACCAAGATGGTGAAGAGATGGTGCGACGAACGTCCGGAC
>DASWDH010000359.1:0-6077 GCA_036395495.1 Polyangiaceae bacterium | reverse complement strand
CCCTCCCCCTCCCCCCGTTCCGCCACCCCCCCCGCCGGCTTCGCTCGAAGAACGCATTTCGCTGGTGCAAGCAAGATTGGCCAAGCAGGACGAGGCGTTCAAAACGCGCTACCTGGAGAGCTTCGATATGTCGTGGATCTACCACGACAGCGCGCTCGAGGGGGTGGTCTACAGTTTCCAGGAACTGAAGACCGCCGTCGATTCGAGCGCGACAGTCGTGCAGGACTCGAGCCTGCAGCCGGTCTGCGAGGAGATCCGTCGCCACAAGCAGGCCATCGAGTTCGTGCGCGACTTTGCCACCAAAAAGCGGTTGCCGGTCACCCTCGACGTCGTCAAACGCATCTATCTCATCCTCCACCCCGAAGAAGGCGATCTGAAGACGCTCAAGTATCGCAAGGACATTCCTCAGCACCGCCTTTACTTTCACGAGTACGCGGCGCCCGACAAGATTGCGTACAAGGTCCGTCAGGTCGTGGACTGGATCAACGATCCCGAAACCAAGCGCGGTCGCAATGCGCTGCGGATCGCGGCGCGCGCCCACTACGATTTGTTGCGCGTCTTTCCGTTTGCGCACGACAGCGGCAAAGTCGCGCGGCTGCTCATGAACATGCTCTTGATGCGCGCGGGGTACGAACCGGCGATCATCCATTCCACCGAGCGCCAGCGGTACTACGAGGCGCTGAAAGGGTCGGCCGCCGTGATTTTGCACATGGTGCAAGAAGCCGAGGAAAACGGGCTGGCCAGCATCGAAAAATTGTTGGAAGAGCACGAGACCAACACGCGCAGCTTCGTAAGCTAGGTCAATCAGCCTGCCGGGGCGATGTCGTCCCACGCGGTGGCCAGCGCGAGATTGGACCAGGCGAGGTTCAGGTCCATTATCGACGTCAAATGGTTGAAGCGCTGCTGAGCCCACTGTTTGGCAGCGTCCACGAGGTCGGCGTCCTCCTTGGTGCCGACTTCGATGCCCTGCTGGATGGCGATGACCCACTGCCGGGCCGTTTTCTGCGCGGCGCCGTAGGCTTGCTCGCGGGCTTGGGCATCTTGCACCTGGGCGTACGCGGTTTCGACCTCGACGCCGATACCCCCCAGCGCATAGCGCTCCGTTTGACGCAGCTCCTCGACCTGAGCTTGCGCTTGGGTCAAACGCGCAGCGTCGGGAAGCAGGTCGAGCTGCCACCGGAAGACGAGCGCCGCTCCGTAGCGCAAATAGTTCGCGTCGTCCCTGATGAAAGGATTGAGCTGGTCGGCGACCAGGGGCGCCTTGGCCCAATTCGCCGATACCCCGAGGCCCACGTCCGGAAAGTACTTCGAGCGCGCCAGCGCGACCTGCGCCTCGCGGGCGATGAGGCCCGCGCGCACCATGTTGACCTCCGGGCGATTGACGCGGGCCGCTTGCAGGTACTGCGCCACCGGTCCGAGCTGCCTCTTGGTGGTGCGCAACGGATCGGCAGGAATGTCGAAGCCGCTTCCCTCGCCGGTCAGGAATTTGAGCGACGAAAGAGCGATGGCTTCGTAGCGCCTCGCTTCCGCTTTGCGGCCGTCGAGCTCGTAGCGAAACGTTCGCAGCTTCAGCGCGTCGATTTCGTCGGCATTTCCTGCCTTCACCTCGCGATCGAGGTGCTCGACGGCCTTGTCGAGCTTCTCCGTCGCCTCGGACAGCAAAGCCAGCGAATCACGTGCCAGTTGCAACCCGAAGTAGGCCTTGCGCACGTCCATTTTCACTTGGTTTCTCTGCTTGTTGATATCCGCTTCGCCGACTTTGATTTGGGCTTCGGCGGCATCCCAGAGATTGGTCAGCTTGCCGAAAGTCCACAGGGGAATGACCCCCTCGATACCGATCCGCCATGCGACGCCCATGGAGCTCGATAGGGAGACCTCGGTGTTCGGGCTATAGACGTTATTGCCGCGCACGGTGGGGGCAATCCCGAACCCACCGCTGACGACGAATTCACTGAACGGCGCGAAGTGTGCTTCATCCAGCTGCCCTCGCATGGACTTCAGCCGGGCGCGGGCAGCCCAGATGTTGGGGTGATTGCGTTCGGCCAGCTCGAGGCAACGCCGAAGCGAAACACCCCGGGGGGCCGCCACGGCCGCGGAAACCCCAGCGACGGGCCCAGCCTCGGCGGCCGCGACCGACATTCGCTGCACCACGACCGCACCAAGGAAGACCGCAACGAGAGCTCGGATCCCGGACTTCATCGCGGGCGGGAGAATAGCACCGTCCGGCGCCTGCAAGCTTCCGCCCTCTTGGACAGGACGTATCAGGCGCGGGTGGGCTTGCGGCGAAGCTCGGCTTTTTTAAGGACACGCCGGAAGTTCGAGCGGTCCAGACCTGCTTGCCGGGCCGCTTCCGAGACGTTGCCGCCGGTGCGCCGCAGAACGGCTTCGAGGTAGGCCTGCTCGAAAAAATCGAGCGCCTGTTTCTTGGCTTGCGCGTAGGGCAAATCGGTCAACGGCCCGAGCCCCATCATCGCGGCGTCCGCGTCCGGGCGTTCGCCGCCCGCGTCGTCGGCAAAGGGGGGCGCCTGTTGATCGCGGTACGACGGCAAATCACCAGGAACGAGCGTGTCCCCCTTGGCCATCACGACCGCGTGCTCGATCGCGTGCTCGAGCTCGCGAACGTTGCCGGGCCACTTCTGCTCTCGCAGGAGGCGCATGGCTTCGACGCCGATACGGGACACGTCGCGGTTCATGCGTCGCGCGTATTTACGCAAGAAATGATAGGCGAGCAGAGGAATGTCGTCACGCCGGCGCCGCAAGGGCGGAACGCGGATGACGATGACGTGCAGGCGGTAATAGAGATCCTCGCGGAACTTACCGTCGGCGATCTTGCTCTTGAGATCGGCATTGGTGGCCGCGATCACGCGCGCATCCACGGTGACGGTATCGTTCGAGCCGACCCGTTTGATTTCGCCCTCCTGCAGAACGCGCAAGAGCTTCACCTGGGACTGCAGTGGCAGGTCGCCAACTTCGTCGAGAAACACGGTTCCCTTGTCGGCGGCTTCGAACAATCCCATCCGGGCATTGACCGCACCGGTGAAGGCCCCCCGGGTGTGTCCGAACAGCTCGCTCTCCACGAGATCCACGGGGATCGCAGAGCAGTTGACGGCTAAAAAGGGGCGGTCGGCACGGTTGGAGTGCTGGTGGATGGCCCGAGCGATGAGCTCCTTGCCCGTACCGCTCTCGCCCAGAACGAGCACCGTCGCCGACGTAGGAGCGACGCCGAGCGCGAGCCGGTAGACCTCGCGCATGCCGGCAGTGCTTCCGATGAGCTCGCCGAAGTTCTCCTGCTGCTCGAGCCTTTGCTCGAGCACGTCCATGCGGTCGAGAAGCTGCTTGCGCTCGGCAGCCTTGGAGATCGTCATCGCGACGACGTCGTTGGACGGGAACGGCTTGGTCAGAAAGTCGTACGCGCCGTTCTTCACGGCTGCGACGGCGTCGTCTACGTTCGCGAACGCCGTCATCATGATCACTTCGACCTCGGGATGTTGAGCCTTGACGCGATTCAAAAGGTCCATTCCGCCCATGCGCGGCATCAACATGTCGACCAGCATGACGTCGACCGTGCCCGCCTCCAGCAAGGCGAGCGCCGCCTGACCATCCTCCGCCGTCATCACGTCGAAGCCGACGCTCATGAGAACGCGCGCGAGGCTGCGACGAACGCTCGGCTCGTCATCGACGAGAAGAACGCGCGTCGTCCGCTCCTTGATGTGTCCCGGAGGATCGGGTACGGGCGTGTTTTTCGGCCGGAGCGTCGGCGTGCGTGCTGGACGATACGTCGTCGTCATCGACCTCCCCCCCCTGCATTGCCGCCCGAGGCCCCCGACCATGGGGGGCGGGAGGGGCTCGGCGCGGACGCGCCTATCATCGGCGTATAGATGTATCCCTGCTGTTGAAAGACGCAAATCCGGTTTCCACCGTCTCGCTTGGCTTGCTGGAGGGCGCCGTCGGCCGCGCGGACCAAGGCGTCTTTGGTGCGCACATCGCGCGAGGGATAGAGACCGACGCCGATCGAGACGGTGACGTTGTGATATTTGGCGCCGTCTATCGAGAATCGCCTGTCGGTGATGTCGCGCCAGATTCGCTCGGCGACGGTGACGGCCCCGCCGAAATGGGTACTCGGCAGAACGACGAGGAACTCCTCTCCTCCGTAACGTGCCACGACGTCCACGTCGCGAACGCACTTACGCGTTACTTCGGCGACGCCCTTGATGATGTGGTCGCCCAGTTGGCGGGTCCCGACGTCATTGAGAGCTTTCAGCTGGTCGATGTCGATGAACGCGCACGCCAACGGATCGTGGTAACGCTCGGCGCGTTTGAATTCTTCGGTGAGCCTGGTGTGTAGGTAGCGGTAGTTGTAAAGGCCGGTGAGCTCGTCGTGTACGCTCATGCGCTCGAGCTTCAAACGGGCCGCTGCGACATGGTCGTGCAGGCGCTTGATGCGCAGCATCGCCTCGATCCTGGCGACGAGCTCCTTTTCTTCGAAGGGCTTGCACACGTAGTCGTCGGCGCCGATCTTGAGTCCTTCGACACGGCTCGCGCTGTCGGTTTTGACGGTGACCAGAACGACGGGCAAGAACGTATCGTTGGTCATTCCTTTCAGCAGCCGACACGCTTCGAGCCCCGAGAGGCGCGGCATCATGATGTCCAAAAGGGCGAGCGAGATACCGCCGCGCGACACTCTTTCCACCGCTTCCTGACCGTCGTCGCACGTTTCGACCTGGTAGCCATGCGATCGCAAGATATTGGTCAGAAGCTCGCGGGTCAGTCGATCGTCGTCGGCGACGAGCAGGGTCGCTGAGGCGGGCTGGGACGGCGGGGGCTCCGAGCCGCGGGAAGCACTGCCCGCCACTGGTTCCCCCGACCGATCCGAAGGCCTTGCACGCGGGCGGTCGGAGGCGGACACGACTCGAGAAGCATAGCGTAATCCGCCCTACCTTGGGGCAAGATCGATCGCGATCCACACGTCGATCCCGTCCCGGCCGAGCCGCTTACCAGCGAATGCGTCGACCGATAGACAGCGGCACGGATGTGCGTAGCCGAGCGATCCGCGGACTTGCAAGAGGGTGCGCGACGTGAGGTCTTCTTCGGCCGACACCCTTGCGCCTACACTTCGTGCGAACTTGCCCGCGAGTTCTGCGCCGACCGTCCATCCCTCGTCGGAGAGCCATCCTCCGGACGGTTCTTGTGCGCTCGGAGCGGCGAGCGCACGAGCCACCAACGGTTCGATCCCGCTGCGGCCGGCCGTCTTCGCGACGAAATGCCAACCATCTTGCTCGCCGAGACGGGCGCTGCCGACCAGCACCTGCCCGCGAGCGGTGCCGAGACGAGCTCCGAGCTCGCCACCCGCGCCGAGGTAACGCGCTGACCAGGCCGCTCGCGCGCGGGCGACGGGCGCAGGTTCGACCAACCTCCCCCCATCGACGGCGGCTACGCCTCCCATGTCGGCTTCGAGTGAAGCGCCCGCATGTCCGAGCAGGCGGCCCCATGCGGTGCGCAACCCTGCCGAGGCCATCGCCACCTCGCCGGTCATCAGCGCGACGGGACGCCCCGTCGCACTCCAATACGCGCCGGTCGTTCGCGCGGCCATGATGCCGCCGCGCAGGCGAGGTTCTACGACGTGCACGACAGGAGCGTCGTCGTCTGGATACGCGCGCGCGAACGGGGTGCCGACCTCGAGGCGTGCCACTCCGACGGCGTCGAGCGCGGATGTCGTTGCCGCATCCGCTACTGTCACCGTTTCGCGAATCCCGAGTCGCGCGACGAAAATCGACGGACGGGCCGACAGCTCGAATCCCGCTTCCGACCGCCCGAGGTTGGTCGGTCCCAGATCCGAATCATCGAGCACGGTGACCGTGGATAACGCGTCCCATGCGCCCACCGATCCGACCGCGCCGCCAAGCCCCACACTCGCGCGCGGACCCCACGTTGGTCTTTCGCTCGGGCCCATGCCGCCTCGCGCCCCTACGCCACGAATGCCCGCGCCGACGAGCACCGCATTCGACGGTCGGATGATCGTTTCGGCCGCGGCGCGATCGTAGGCACGGGCAGCTTCGTCGAGGCTCAGGGTACCGGGT
>DASWDH010000358.1:0-9353 GCA_036395495.1 Polyangiaceae bacterium | reverse complement strand
TCCCCTGCTCTACCGACTGAGCTACCTGGGCAAGCCTACGATGGGGCGCGCAGCCTGCCGTTCGGCGCCACCGATGTCAACCGTTTCGATGAGTTGAACGGCTAGTTCAGCGAGCGCTTCTTGGGGGTGGCGGCTGCGTCTTCGCTCGTCGCGGGAGGGGGGGAGACGAAAGCGAACGTCAGCTTGCCCTCGGCTGCGCCGACCATGACGTGGCCGCCGTTTTCGAGGTGGCCGAAGAGGAGCTCGTCGCCGAGAGGGCGCTTCACTTCGTCTTGGATCAGCCGATCGAGAGGACGCGCTCCGAAATCGGGGTCGTAGCCCTTGGTGGCGAGGTAGTCGACGGCGGCGTCGGTCAGAGCAATCGTGACGTGCCGCTCGGCCAACTGCACTTCCAGCTCCTTGATGAATTTGCGGACGATGCTCTTCATCACCGCAGGATCGAGCGGCGCGAACTGAACGCGAGCGTCGAGCCGGTTTCGGAACTCGGGGCTGAACAGCGTCTTGAAGGCTTTGTCGTCCTCGCCCGATTTGCCGCGGTCGCCGAAGCCGACGCGGGTGGCCGCGAGCTCGCGCGCGCCGACATTGCTGGTCATGATCAGAATCACGTGTCGAAAGTCGGCGGGTTTGCCGTTGTTGTCGGTCAAGGTGCCGTGGTCCATCACCTGCAAGAGCACGTTGAAGACGTCGGGGTGAGCCTTCTCGATTTCGTCGAGTAAGAGCACGGCGTGGGGCGTCTTGGAGACCGCGTCGGTCAAGAGCCCGCCGCGATCGAAGCCCACGTAGCCGGGCGGCGCGCCGATGAGCCGCGAGACGGTGTGCCGTTCGCCGTATTCGCTCATGTCGAAGCGGATGAACTCGATGCCGAGCGACTTGGCGAGCTGTTTGGCGAGCTCGGTCTTGCCGACGCCCGTCGGTCCGGTGAAAAGAAACGATCCGATGGGCTTCGTCGGTGCGCGAAGCCCGGCCCGCGACAGCTTGATGGCGCTCGCGATCTCCTGAATGGCCTTCTTCTGTCCGAAAACGCCGGCACCGAGGCTGGCGGCGAGGTCGCGCAGCTGCAGCTTGTCAGACGACGAAACCTGGCGCGGCGGGATTTGAGCCATTTTGGCGACGACCGCCTCGATGTCGGTGACGTCCACCGTGGCCCCTTTGCCGCGGGCGAGCTTCTGCGCGGCGCCTGCTTCGTCGAGCAGATCGATGGCTTTGTCGGGCAGCTTTTTGTCGCGCAAGTAGCGGTCGGCCAGTGTAGCGGCGGCCTCGATGGCTTCGTCGGTGAAGGTGACGCCGTGGAACTCCTCGTAGCGCGCCTTCAGCCCTTTCAAAATGAGCGAAGTCTCCGCCACGCTCGGTTCGCCCACCTCGATCTTCTGGAAGCGGCGCGCGAGCGCTCGATCGCGCTCCATGTGCGAGCGGTACTCCTGGAACGTCGTCGCCCCGATGCAGCGGATTTTCCCGGACGACAGCGCGGGCTTGAGCATGTTCGAGGCGTCGAGCGTTCCGCCCGACGCCGAGCCGGCACCCATCACCGTGTGCAGCTCGGCGATGAAGAGGATGCTCCCGTCGCGCTTCTCGAGCGCGTTCACGATCGCCTTGAACCGCTCTTCGAAATCGCCGCGAAATTTCGTACCTGCAAGCAGCGAGCCCATGTCGAGCGCGTAGATGCGCGCGTTGCCCAGCGACTCGGGAACCTTCTTTTCGTGGATGCGTTGCGCGATCCCTTCGACGATGGCCGTCTTTCCGACGCCGGCGTCGCCGATGAACAGCGGATTGTTCTTGCGCCGGCGCGCCAGGATCTGGATGGCGCGGTCGACTTCGTTCTGCCGCCCGATGAGCGGGTCGATGTAACCCTCGACTGCTTTTTGCGCGAGGTCGACGCAAAAGGTCGCCAGCGGATCGCGTGCGCCGCCCCCCTCCGCCTCCTCGTCGTCGCCGCCGGTCGTCGTCTTTCGCGCCTCGAGCGACTCGCCGGCTTTACTCACGCCGTGAGAGATGTAGTTCACGATGTCGAACCGGGTGACGCCCGCCTCTTGCAGCGTGTGTGCCGCAACCGAATCGGCTTCGGCAAAGATGGCGACCAAGATGTTGCGCCCTTTGACCTCGTCCTTGCCCGCGGACCGCACGTGGATCGCGGCACGCTGCACGACGCGTTGAAAGCCGACGGTGGGACTCGGCGATACATCGATCGCGTCGGAGACCTGCGGGATCTCGGTATCCAGGAAGCGGTCGAGCTTTCGGCGGATCGCGTCGACATCTCCCCCCGAATGGCGAATGACCCGCGCACAGTCGGCGTCGAAAAGGAGCGCGAACAAGAGGTGCTCGACGCTCATGAATTCATGACGCCTGCGTTCCGCCTCGCTGGCGGCCAGTCCGAACGCAATTTCGACCTCGGGGCTGACTCTCATGGCATGAAGCTCATTCCGGCTCGGCCGTTACTTTCAGGGGCATCAGGTGCTTCTTCGCATAGTCCGTCACTTGAACCGCTTTGGTTTCCGCGATGTCCCTGCTGAAAACGCCGGCCACCCCCTGACCCTTGTGGTGGACGCTCAGCATGATGTGCGTCGCCTCGGTGATCGAAAGTTGGAAAAACTTCATCAACGCATGCACGACGAAATCCTTGGTTGTGTAGTCATCGTTGTGAAAGACGACCATATAGCGGGGCGCTTTTCTCAGCCTGGGTACGGTTGCCAGGTCCCCCTGTTTCGAGGGTGTCTTCAGCGGGTCAGCCATGGATGGCGACTCAAGATTAGCAAGGTAGGGGCCAGACACCAGTGGGCACCCGGCGGCGACGGATCGGTCTTGCTGTAGCTGCGGGTAGGGCGCGCGGCCCAGAGGTCCCCTTTCGCGGGTGGGCCTACCAGTCGTGGTGGGGTTGCGTCGGCCCCCGGGCCCACCCGCTGCCCCGCCCCGCCGGCCCTCGCCTTGATCGGTCGATCGTTCAACGCCGCAAGAGCGTGCGCATGGCCACCGATCGGGCTTTGCAGAACGCAACGCAGCGCTACACTCGCGCCCCATGTCTGAGCCCCTGGCCATCGCACCCGGCACCGTGCTGGCGCGCCGGTATGAAGTCCGACGCGAGCTCGGGCGTGGAGGCATGGGGATCGTTTACCTTTGTCGCGATAGCTACAGCGGCGATTCGGTCGCGCTCAAGCGCTTGCACCGCGCCGACGCCCGAACCGACCCCGAGGACGTGTGGTGGTTTCAACAAGAAGCGCGCTGCTTGGCGTCGCTCAATCACCCGACCATCGTCAAAGCCCGCGACTTCGGCATCCTTTCGGACTCGACCCCCTTTCTGGTGATGAATGTCGCTTCCGGCCGCTCGCTCCTTTCTTGGCTGGAAATCGGGGCGATTCCCTGGCCGTGGCCGTTCACCGTCCTGTGGTCTTTCGTCGATCAGGTCTTGGCGGGGCTCGCCCACGCCCACGCGCGCGGCGTGATTCACGGCGATCTGAAACCCACCAACCTGATGCTCGACTTCCCGGGCCCGTCGACGGTGCCTCGGGTCTTCATTCTGGACCTCGGACTCGCTTCGCTGGTGCGCGACCCGGTGGACCACAGGCTCGATCGACTCGGCGCGGGCGCTCCGGTGGTGCGGGCCGGCGCCGGAACGCCGGGATGGATGGCGCCCGAACAAATCCGGCGCGCAACGCCTCACTACGGACCGCCCACCGATCTGTATGCGATTGGTAGCATTCTCTATCACCTGCTTTCGGGCCGCGAACCGTTCACTGGCACCGTCGAAGAAATTCTCGATGGCCACCGCAATCAGCCGCTCCCCGACTTTACGGTGCCCGGCAACGTGCCACAGGAGGCTGGCGTTTTTGTGCGCACCCTGATGGCCAAGCGCCCATGGCAAAGGTTCGAATATGCCGCTGACGCGCGCCGCGCTTGGGAACGAATCAAGCCAGCGGGGACTACCGAGACGTGGGACTTTCGTTTCACGCCGGAAGCGGACCAGGTGCACGAGATCACATCGATCGAAGGCGAAGTGTCACGCGTCGATCCGGTGCGCGTGGAGATTGCGGCTTCGTCGTCGACCGCGCTCGGCCTTCTGGGGCTTCGCCCGAGCCCGCTCGTCGCGCGCCACGAAGAGCGAGCGGACCTGCTCGCGATGGTGGAGGATGCAACGCATCCGCAAGGACGCGGGCAGAAGCTCGTTCTTCTCTACGGCGAAGCCGGCGTCGGCAAGAGTCGCCTGGCCGAGTGGCTCTGCGAAGACGTCCACGAGCGGGGCGTCATGGTGCCCCTTCGCGCGCGCTACCGCAAAATCCCCGCGCCTTTGGATGGCGTCGTCGGCGCCGTCAACGCGCACTTCGGTCTCGAGCGTGCCGATCGAAACCTGGTCGAGAAAACGCTGCTCAATTGCTGGGAAGTCGCCAAAGACGACTACGACGGGCTCGCGTTCGTCGCTGCGGCGGCCGAGTGGCTGCGCCCGACCCCACCGGGGCAAGCCGTCCCGCTCGGCCCGACCGGCAAGCGCTTCTATTTCGACACTCCCGAGGTGCGGCGCAAAACCGTGATGAAGGTCCTCGAGAAGATCGGTCAGCGGCGCCCGATCTTGCTCTGGCTCGATGATCTGCATCTCGGCTCTCCCCGCACGTTCGAAACGGTCAGCAAGCTTCGCGAGGCGCTGCCCCTTCAGCGCATGCTGGTGGTCGCGACCGCACGAAGCGAGACGCTCGCCGTCGACGGCGAAGCGCTCGCACGGCTCGAGGCGCTGCGGCATCTGTACGGAGGCAGAGTGATCGAGCTACGACCGCTCAGCCCCGCCGACACCGAAGAGCTCCTTCTTTCTTCGTTGCCGCTCGAGCAGGCGGCGGTGCGCCGGGCGACATCCCGCAGCCGGGGCAATCCGCTGTTCGCGCTCCAGCTGCTCCATGCTTGGGCGGCGCGCAACCAGTTGGAGATGAAGCAGGGCATCTACAGCGTGCCGGCCGATTCGCTCGAAGAACAGCCCGGCTCGACGGCGGAGCTCTGGGACGAGCGGATTTTGGCGATCCCCCCCGAGCTTCGGCGCGCCGCACATGCGGCGGCCGCTCTGGGGGGCGACATCCCGCTCGTATGCTTGCGCGCGCTGCTGCAATCGCTTGGTATCCCCGAAGGACCGGCTATCGAGGCGCTGCATCGCGCTCAGATTCTCATCCCCGCTGCTCCAGCACGCTTGCGCTGGCCTCACGCGCTTCTGCAAGAGCACCTCCTGTCTCGCCAGATGGAGCGCTCCGACGCCAAGCTGGTCTTTCGGCGCGCGGCCGACGCGCTAGCGCTGCACCCGGCCGCCGGCACCCGCCGCGTCGTCAGCCATCGTGTCACCAACCTTTTGCGCGCAGGCGACGAAGTGGCCGTCGCCGAGCGGGTGCTCGAGTTCGTCGAGAGCAACTGGCGTCGCGTGCGCGACGTGGGCGCTACGCTGAACGACCTGAGCCGCCTGGAAGGGCTCGTATCGGGCCCCGCCACCGCGGCGTATGCCCGCTGGCGTGCCGAAGCACTGCGTCACGTGGGCCGTTTCGCCGAGGCGCGCGATCTCGCCGACCGGGCGCGCCGCGCGTTTGCAAGCATGGGAGACGTGAAGAACGAGGCGCACTGCCTGCGTCTGTTCGGGCACATTCTAGCGACGCAATCGATCCAGAGCGGGCGCGACCACGTGACCGAAGCACTCGGCAAGTTCGATATCGCCGGCGACGTTCCCGGCGCCGCCGAGTGCGAGCTGGTACTCGGCGAGATCGACTACTTCCGCGGCGAGCACGACAGCGCGCGCACGTGGCTCCGGCAAGCCGCGCGCCACTTTTCCAAGCTGGCCGATTCGCTCGGACGCGGCCGTTGCTTGGTACTGCTCGGACTCACCGAGCTCGCGAATGGCAAGCTGCCGCGGGCGAAGCAAATGATCGACGACGCCGTCGAAGAGTTCGAGCGGATGGGGTATCGCCTAGGCGTGGCGGAATGCGAGGTCGCGATGGGTCATCTCGCCCACCGTACCGACCTGCTCGACGAAGCGCTGGCGCGCGCCGAGCGGGCCCGAAAGATGATGCAGGATCTCAAGAACCCGCGCGGTGAGGCCGCTTGCCAGCGTTTGCTCGCGATGATCGCCTTCGATGCCGGCGATCTCATGCGCTCGCGCGAGCACGCGCTCGCAGCCTCTGCCCTCTACGATCAAATGGGCGAGCCTCGTGGCCAGGTCGAGGCGTCCCTGCTGCTCGCGCAAGTGGCGCTCGCGACGAAAAATCCGGTCGCCGCCGAGCTCATTCGAGCCTGCGAAGCCATCGGCCTCGTCGAGGCCGAAACGCGGCAGCACCTCGCCCTCTCGAAAAGCTGGCTCAGCTACGCCGAAGATCATCTCGAGAACGCGACGAATGAACTCAAGCTCGCCCGTCTCGCCTTCGGGGATCCCCGACGCACCGGCGACCACACGCGCCAGCTGCTCGCGCGCCTTTCGCAACTCACCTGGCCCAAAGAGTCGCGCAAGTTGCTCGACGACTGGCGCACCGACCTCGGCGTCCCACGCCGCGAGCGCAAACGAGAATCCAACCCCGCCGAGAGCGACGCGTAGGGTGTGTCCTTCATTCTACGGGAGAACTAGTGGGCGTTGGTTCTCGCTCCTGAGGTAAGCATACATACCTCGGAACGTTCTCACCCCGGTCAAATTTGGCTTCGCGGCGTAGGTGTGCATTGTTGGTGGAATGAGGGTCGGTTCTGTCCTCTGGATCGTGACCGGCGCTGCCGCGGCACTCGTGGTCGTTGCGCGAGAGGGGGGCGCCGAGCCACCCTTGCCGCGCGCGCATCCCGTGCTTCGGGAGGGCGACACGCAGGGGCAGTTAACACCTGCTTCGGTGCGATCGCCCGCGCCGGAGGCGCCTGTCGTTCGGGCGAAGCGAACCTTCACCGCGACCGGATGTTCGGACGACATGGTGCGCGTCGCGGGGCGATTTTGCATCGATCGTTACGAAGCCTCGATGGTGGACGATGATACCGAGCGGCCCCTCTCTCCTTATTATCCACCGCTTCCATCCACCATGCGGACGATCTTCGTCGAGTGGACCCAGCGGCTCGCCGACGGCCATGCCGGCGCGAACATGCCTTTACCTGCCCTCGCCGATTGGCAGCGCGAACAGAGCTTTCGGCCGCGCGCGATATCCAGACCCAACGTCGTGCCGCACGGTTACCTGAATGCGATCGTGGCAGGAAAGGCGTGCGCCAGCGCGGGAAAGCGGCTCTGCACGCAGGAGGAGTGGACGACGGCGTGCCGAGGCGAACGCGATACCAAGTTTCCGTACGGCGCGACCTACCGGGCGAACGTTTGCAACGTCTTCCGCCAGAGCCACCCCGGCATGATCTTGCACGGGAACTTCTCGCTCGATCTGCTCGACCCTCGAATGAACGTCGTGACGAGCGAGGGGGAACCACTGCTCCGCGCGACAGGTGCGACGATCGGTTGCAAGAGCCAGTGGGGCGATGACGCCGTCTACGACATGGTCGGCAATCTCGACGAATGGATCGAGGACCAAGGCGGCACGTTCATGGGAGGCTTCTACGCGCGTTCGACGCGTCAAGGCTGCGACGCGAAGGTCACCGCCCACCGCCCGAACTACCTCGACTACTCGACCGGCGTGCGCTGCTGCGACGCGTTACGCTAGCGCGGGCGTAGGGGGTTCGGTCACGTCTGCCGGTGCGAAGCAGGCGCGAATTTCTATTCCGACCAGCGTGTCGCGCTCCAGCAGTTGATCGACGAGCTGCTGAATACCCGCCTGCTCGGCCGTCACGATCGCGCAAGCGCGCTCGAGCTGTTTGCGAACGAGACGGCTCGCAACACGCTCGATGCGATCGAGGGTGGCCGGGCTGCGCAGCGCCGGGTCGTCGCCCGGGTGCATCGGGCCGAGAGAGCTCATGCCCATCTCGGCGACCATGCGGCGCGCCAGCGAGACGGCACGCTCGATGTCGTCGGCCGCTCCGGCGGTCATCGTTCCCAGAATGACGAGCTCCGCGGCTCGCCCGCCGAGCAGCATCGCGATCTTGTCCTCGAGGTACTCGCGGCGGTACATCAGCCGATCGCGATCGGGGACGGACTGCGTCACACCGAGTGCGCGACCGCGCGGCAAGATGGAAACCTTGTGGATCGGGTCGCCGTTCTTGCAGGCGAGTCCCACCGCGACGTGACCCGCTTCGTGCACTGCGGTGGCGTATCGCTCGTCGTCTTCCATCACCAGCGTCTTGCGCTCGTCGCCCATCGTCACCTTGTCGCGGGCGCGCTCGATGTGCGCGTTGTCGACGGCGTCGGAACCGTCGCATGTCGCCAAAATGGCGGCCTCGTTGAGCAAACGCGCGAGGTCCGCTCCCGTGCACCCGGCGGTGGCCCGGGCGATGGTGGAAAGCTCGACACTCGGCGCAAGCACGATCTTCTTGGCGTGAATCGCGAGGATCTGCTCCCTTCCGCGCGCGTCGGGATGGGAAATCGTGATCTGTCGATCGAAACGGCCGGGACGAAGCAGCGCGGAGTCGAGCACGTCGGGGCGGTTGGTCGAGGCCAGCACCACGATGCCGGCGCTTTGATCGAATCCATCCATCTCGATGAGCAACTGGTTCAGCATCTGATCGGCATCGGCAGAAGCCGAGTCTTCGGAGCGTCCCCTCCTCTTTCCGAGGGCATCGATCTCGTCGATGAAGACGACGCAAGGTGCCACCCGCCGCGCTTCGGCGAACAGGCTCCGCACGCGTGAAGCTCCCACGCCGGCGAACATCTCCTGGAAGCTCGCGCCACCGGCCGAAAGAAACGGCACACGCGCCTCGTTGGCGGCCGCGCGCGCGAGCAACGTCTTTCCGGTACCGGGAGCACCCGACAAGAGAATCCCGCGAGGGGCACGCCCTCCCAACCGGCCGAACTTCACCGGGTCACGCAAGAAGTCGATCGTCTCCCTGAGACCGTCTTTGGCTTCGTCGACGCCGGCGACGTCGGCGAACGTCGTGGTGATGCCGTTGTCCACGTGATGCACGTGACGCACGTGCGAAAGTCTCCTCCGCCGATAGACGACGTAAGCTCCACCGGCGAACGACAACAAAACGACGAGCGGCAAAAGGGCGTTGATGATCCGTTCTCCCGGGGCATCGCGCGGCAAGAACTCGACTGGAACGCCACGCTCGGCGAGCACCGCGACGAGCGAGTGCTGCGAGTGCGCGTTGGAAACGATCGCCGCCGCGGCCCCGCCATTCTTGAGCTTCAGAAGCACCCGCTCGCCGTCAATTTCGGCTTTCGTCACCTCGCCGGCAGCGCCGCGCGCGAGGAGCTCGGTGTACCCAATCGACTCGACGCGTGCCGACGGCGCGATCACCTTTTTGATCGACCAGAGGGCACCGACGACGACTGCGAG
>DASWDH010000357.1:0-11694 GCA_036395495.1 Polyangiaceae bacterium | reverse complement strand
GATCGCAACATCCTCACCAAGCTGATGCAGCTCTACAGCGAAGAAAAAGATTGGGGCAAGCTGGTCGAGGTCGTCCTCAAGCTGTCCGACTTCGTGGAAGACAAGAAGCAAAAAGCCAAGTACCTGCACACCGCCGCGATGGTCAGCGCGCGGCAGCTCGGCGAAATCGAGATGGCACTCGACTACTACGAGCGCGCTCTCGATCTCGACCCGACGCTCGACCGCGCGCTCGAGGAGGCGGTCGACCTGCGCACGCAAAAGGGGGACTACCGCGGCGTCGAAGCGTTGCTCAAGATCAAGCTCGAGCACGCGAACGAGGCCAACGACCACCAGAAAATGCTCGAAGCTTTCGAGGAGCTCGCCGTCCTTTACCACAAGAACCTCGGCTGGACCGGCGCGGCCATCGATGCCTACGAGGCGGCGCAGACGCTCGACCCTGAGAACAAGCGGCGCAACGACCTTTTGGCAAGTCTTTATGCATCCGATCCGGTGCAGTACCTCGACAAAGCCGTCACTGCGCACCGCGCGATTTTGCGCCGCAACCCCGACCGGACCGATTCCTACAAACTCCTTCGGCGCCTGTACACCGAGACCAAGCGTGCCGACGCCGCCTGGTGCATGTGCCAGGCTCTTTTCCTGCTCAACCTAGCGGAGCCCGACGAAGAGCGCTTTTTCCGGCGCATGCGCTCGGACTCGCCGGCCGCCGCTCGCAGCCAGCTCAGCCACGACGATTTTCATCAGCTGCTGCTCCACGAAGATGCCGACCCGACGCTCTCGGCGATGTTTCTGCTCATCGAGCCCGCCATCATCGCTGCGCGCGCCCAATCGCTCCAAGACATGGGTTACGACGGCGAGTACGCCATCGACCTCGCCCAGAGTCCCCATCCGATCGCCCAAACGATCTACTGGGCAGCGAGCGTGCTCGGTATTCCCGCGCCGCCTACTTTCGAGAACATCAACGATCCAGGTGGCTTGTCCTTTCTACACGCGCATGATCCGGCGGTGGTCGTGGGCCGCTCGGCCATCGAGGCGCAGATCGCGCCCCAGGCAGCGGCGTTCATCGTCTCACGACACCTCGCCTATTACCGACAGGGCTTCTACGTGCGGCATCTCGTCCCCACCGGCACGGGACTCAAGGCCTGGCTCTTTGCCGCAGTCAAAATGATCTCACCCCAGTTCCCGATCCAACCGGAACTCGAAAATCCGATGCGCGACAGTCTGGCTGCCCTCGACCGCGCCATCGGCGGACCGACCCGCGAGCGTTTGGCGAGTCTCGTCTCCAAGCTCTTGTCGGGCGGCGGCGCGCTCGATCTCAAGCGATGGGTCGCGGCCGTCGACCTGACGGCGGATCGGGCCGGCTTTCTGATGGCGCATGACCTTCAGGTCGCCGAAGAGCTCATCAAGGCGTCCGGCGAAGACGCAAGCGCAGTGCCCATCAAAGATCGCCTGAAGGAGCTCACCCTTTTCGCAACGAGCGAGCAGTACTTCGCGCTGCGCGCCAAATTGGGCATCGCCATCGACTCCTAGCACCCGCGTCGGATTAGGAATTTTCACAGGGAGGCGGGAAGGCGGGGAGTTTTTGTTTTGGGGCTTTCGCTGCCGTTCCGGATGCGAGCGTGGTGCCAGCGACTCATGCTCACGCAACAGCCATCATTTGCCATGATCACGGGTTAGGTCAGACGGCCCAGCCTAAATACCTCCCCGCCTTCCCGCCTCCCTGTGAAAATTCTGGCGCGGCGGCGTCCGCAGCTACTCGGTGGCGCCGGGCGTCGGCGAAGGCGGGGCCGGTGGAGCGGATTGGCGGTGCGACGCGCCTGCCGACGAACCGCCGGCCGGCGCTGGATCGAAGCGGGCCAATTTCAGAAGGCCCGACATGTGCCACGCGTAGAAGCCGTCGGGTCGTTTGGACGTCTTGATACGCGGGTCGGCGAGCTCGAAGAGCGCAGGCATGCTGGAACCTGGAGTGCCGAACAGCGACTTGGTCATCTCGTTCTTGCTCTTGTAGCCGTCGGAGAAGCGAAAGCGCAGATAGAGATCGGCCAGACTGTCGGGAAACGGGTCGCGCAGCGAGATCTTGCCATCGCCCACGAAATCGAGGTCCTGTCCTTGCGCGCCGAGCTTGTTGATCTTGAGAACGCCGTCCTTGGCCTCCGACGACAACTCGAAGTTGCCCACGTTGATTTTGGGAAGCGCGAGCTTGCCGGCGATCTTCGTTTTGCCGTCGCCGGCGGTCAGATCGGCGACGGTGAGAGCGAGTGTACCGACGGCCTTGCTCAACTTCTGATCGGGGAGCATCCACTCGAGCTTACCGTTGAGCGTGCCGGACAAAGGCAAACCACCGATCGTGTCGCCCAGCATTTCCACCTTGCCGACGTCGATGTCCTCGAGCTCGGCTTCGACCCGCCGGCCATCCGAGCTATTGCGCGTCCAGCCGTCGATGGTGCCGCCGAAAGCTTTGGCGCCGAACGAAACGGTCACCCGCGCGATGAGCAGCGGAAGGAGCGAGACGCGCACGTGCGCTTCGTCGAAACTGAGCTTGCTCGGCGCCGTGTCGCCTTCGGTGCCCGGCGGTTTGGGAGTGATCAGGCGCAAGCCTTTTGCCGAGATGCCGGAAAACCAATACGGACCGAGCGAATCGATTTCGACGTGCTGCGCGTTGGGATTGGTGCCACGTTGCGTTTCGAGCTCGACGAGAAGGCGTTCTTTCAGTCGCTCGTAAGGAAAAGTCCAATAAGCAAACAAGAACAGGCAAAACAGATAGAACAGCGGATAACCGGAGAGCGCCAAAGTGCGCCGCATTTTCGGCGACAGTTTGATGTTGAGCTGGGGGAGCTTGATCTCGGGAAGTTTCATTTGGTGCCTCCGGGCGCTGCGCCGGCCGGCGTTGGGTGTGGGGTGGATTCGGTGCGGTCGTATGCCGAGAGGCCCAGCTCGACGTCGTAGGAATCACGCTCGCCACCGCGCCGCCGAATGTTGAGACGCGAGATAGTGACCGGCATTCGCTGCTGCTCGAGCTGCTCGAGCGTCTTGGCCAGCGGGAGCATGCCGCATTTGCGCATTCGAACGACGCTGCTCCGCTCGGCGTACTTCTTGCCGTGCGGCACCTCGGGCAGATCGCGGGATTCCTGGATCTCCAGCCGATTGTCGCGCGCGGCCTTTTCGAGGACGCTCGCCACCGGCGGTGCCTTGTTGGCATAGCGAGCGGTGATCGCCTCGCGCTTGGCTTGCCTTTGGCGAACCTCTTCGCGCGCGTTCTTGATCGCGAAAATCGCGTCGCGCAGCGCGGTGTTGGTCTCGCGCCGCGAACTCAGCATCAGCGACATCAAGAGGGGCACCAAAAAGACGAGGAAACCCGCCACGGCGAGGCCGAGAATGCTCATCAGCCGTCGTTCGCGAGGCGCCAGTTTGTCGAACCATTCGCGCAGGCGCGTGAGCTGCTCGTTCATGGTTTGCCTCCCGGGCTGGCGCTGGGACTCGCCGACCCACTGGCGGCGGCGGCGGCCTTTTCCTTGCCCTCAGCCGGACATTTGATCTCGAATTCCATGGCGTACTTTTGTCGGTCCGTTCCTACTTCTTGGGTCGTTCTCGTGATCTTCACGTCCTGAAAGCAGCGCACGTTCTTCAGGCTGGCGGCGATCTGCTGTGCGTCGGGGATGGTGGGCACGATCCCGTGGATGCTGACGTGCCCCCGCTGGACATCGAGCTCCTCGATGTCGTGGGTCATGCTCTCCGGCACCGCCTGGGCGAGCTGCACCATGGCGTCGAAGGCGTCGGCGTGCGGGAGCGGGTCTTCGTCGGCGGCAACGGCGGTCTTGTCCAGAAGTTCCCTCGCGCGCTGGGCATCTGACGTCGCCTGGCCGAAGATGTCTTTGGTCACCGTGGAGAGCGCCGCCTCGAGCGTGGTGCGCTCCTGTGCCAGCGCGCGGAGCTCGGCGAAAGCACCGAAGAAGAAACTGACCACGACCACCGCACCGAGCGCGCCCAAGAGCGGGATCTTTTCACGCAGAAAGCCGTATCCGCGCTCGTAGGCGAGCACCCCGCGACGAAGGTTGTATCCGCGGGGCCGCGCCGTCAGCGAAAGCGCGAGGCTCGCTGCCTTCGCGAATCGCGGCAGTGCGGCAAGGTGCTCGGCGGTCGTTTCGTCGAGCCGAGCAGGGGGCAGCGCAGCCACAGGAACGCCGAGCTCGCCGGCGAAGAACTGCTCGGCTCCTGGCGTCGAGGCTCCCGCGCCGACGAGGTAGGCAACTTCGGGAGCTGCACCGTTCATGCGCCAGGCCGCGAGCGACTGGCGAAACTCGCGAGCCAACAGTGGCGCCGAATTGGGAAGCCCCGCGGTACCGCGCGAAAGCGTCCGCGCGAAAACCGGCTCGCCTCGATCGAGAATGACGAGCTCACTGCGTCCGTCTTCCAGATCGAAGATTGCAATGGGACCGGGAGCGCCGAGCTCGGGAATGATCCCCGAAAGGCTCGCCAAGGACAGCCCACCCGGCGCGATACGCTCGGGTTCCTCGGCGATGCTGTCTTTGATGAGGGCAATCCGCGCGCGCACGTCGTCGGTGCGCGCCACCACCGCGAACACCGCCAGCGGTTCCTCGTCGGACGCGCGGCGCAATGTCGCGTGATCGAAGACCGCCTCCGACAATTCGAAAGGGAGCTCCGCCTCGAGCTCGTAGGGAAGCACTTCTTCCAACTGCTTCTGGGCGGTCGCCGGAATCTCGACGCGGCGGATGAACGTTCGGTCGCCTTCCAAGTTGACTGCTACCGCTTCCCCCGCCGACACGAGCGGCGCAGCCGCCATTCGGACCACCTCGTCGAGGGTCGGAGCCGCCGTGCGATCGAGCTCGGTCATGGCTTCGATGGCGACACGCCGGTAGCTCGTGCGCAACAAAACCGCTCGCACCTGGTTGCTGCCGATGTCGATGCCCAGGTATTTGGCCATGCCGCCCTTTCTTACTCCATTCTGTAGTAGATGAACGTGCCGCCGGGATCCGGTGAGAGCGCACCCTGGATGGCGTCCGGACCCGCTGCCGCGCCCGCTGCCGGCGTCGCACCGAATTGACCGGGGGGTGGCGGAGGTGGAGCTGCTGCCGAGCCAGAGCCCGAAGGCGACGGCGGAACGTTCGACGCCCCCGGTGCCGGCGCCTTACGAAAGTCGAGGACCGCGTGAATCCGAACACGTGTTTTTCGCTGATAGCCGGGAACGATCCCGTCGGCATAGATGCTGAAGATCTTGCTCTCCGCGGTCACCGTTTTCGTGAGCTCGGCCGGCGATTCGAACACCATCGGCTCGAGCCCCATCGTCTTGAGCATCGTTCCCATCATCCCCTGCCCTTGCATGGCCTTGATGAACTCCGAGCCCGAACCAAAAATCGGAATGCCCGCGGTGAGATTCCGGAGCAGCCGCACCGCGAAGAGAAAGTTCTGCTGAGCGAGCGGATCGCTCCACAACTTCGAAGTCTTCGAGCCGGCGAGAACCAGGGCGAGCAGCGTCTCGGGGCTGGCGGTGTTCACGTTGACGGCGCCTTGCCCCCACACCGTCATCGTTCTGTTCTTCGGCTTGTTGGGATCGGGATCGACGAAGGTTGCCCAGAAATCGTCGCCCACGCCGCGCACGAGGTGCAGCTCCTCCAAGCTGTCGTACGGTGCGTTCTTTCGAAAGTAAGGCTTCTTCAGCAGCTGATAGGAGATGTCTTCGCTCGCCTGGGAAGACGGCGAAGCGGTGTAAGGATCGCAGGCATTCAGATTTTCGTCGTTATCTGCCCAATCGATGATCGCTCCGCACACGCCGGCTCGGTCGGTGAAATTGTCGTCGCGATCGCGACGCTCGAAGAGCGGCGAGTACTGGTCGCCAGCCATGCGCGCCAGCAGCTGGGTCGCGAGACGATTCTGGGTGAACGTGTCGCCGCGAGCAGCCATATTGACGTTGATTTTGGAATCCTCGTCCACGATGTCGACGTCGAAGCGTCCGCCCTCGAGGCCGAGATTCTTGCCCTGTGAAACATCGGTGCTGGTCAGCGCCGCGAAATCCGCCGTTCCCTCCTTGTCGTTGAAGGCTCCGAGGATCCGATCGGAGAACTCCCAAACTGGAATCTGCGGCGGCGTGCGACCGAGAAAAAGCAACGAGAGACCCTGCCGCATGGTGGGCTCCGCGGCGATGAGCAATCGAGAGAGATTGATCCCGCTTTTGGCCAGGTACTCGGCCTTGAGGGCGTCGCGATCCGCGAGTGCCGCCGAGAGCTCCGCCGTGGCTTCGTCCTGGAATTGGGTGAGCAGCACGGTCATGATCGCGATGGACCCCAGCACCAAAACCAGCGCCACGCCTCGCTTCTTTCTCCGCGCTCGCTTCATTTGGCGAAACTCAATGCCGCCTGCATCGGAATGGGCACCTTGGTGACGAAGGTGATGGGCTTGCCGTCGGCTCCCCCCTTGAGAACGAGCGTGATCTTGACCTCGAAGGGGAGGCGATTCGGCTGACCCGTGGCTTGCGTCGTGTCCCAGGTCTCCGTCCACATGCCGGTCATCGGGTCGAGGTATCTGAGATCGAAAAGCTCGATGTCTTCCACCAGGACGTTGACGTCGCCTCCCCTCTTCGGGTCGACGTCGATCGTAGATGCCTCGCGTCGCGCGAGATCGATCTTCCCCGAGACATTGGGATCGGGCGAGCCGAAGTACGAAATCTCGTTCTGATCGCTCTCGTGGGCGTCGTGCATCAGCCGGCGATGAGAAAAGGACGTGAAATCGAGGCGATCCGCGGGCGAACCGGTCGACCCGCTGAAAAGGGTAATACGCCGGACCTGCTGTTCCGTTTGCGGCTGGTGCAGCGAGAGAAACGCGCTCGGCAGCTCGATCGCCATGCGCGCCAACGCTGCGCGGCCTTGATGGTAGCGATCGTTGAGACGCCCCAGATTTTTCCTGCCGCGATTCAGCCCGTCGAATGCGCCGTAAATGAGCACCGAGACCATCGCCAGAATGGCGACCGCGACCATGACCTCGAGCAATGTCAATGCTCGCTCGCGCCGGCGAGGGCACCGAGCGCTCATGGCGTCGTCTCTCCAGGCGTGGGCATGCCCGCTCCGAAAGGCGATGGACGTCGCATACCGGGACCAGCGCCTCCTGGCGTGGGGGCCCCGCTCATCGTCGGATCGGTGCCGGTGGGCATCGTTCCCGCGAGCGGTGTACCGCGCATGGGGCGGGTAAGGTACTGTACGATCGTGATGTCGCGATCACGAATGCCTTCGCGCCACTTGATCGTGACGGTCACCTTGCGAATGCTCGACTCGAGCATCGGCTTGAGTCTCGGATAAACGAGCGACATCGCCAGCCCCTCGATGCCGGCCACCCCTCCCGTTCCTTCTTTCAGCGCGGAGGCCAAACTGGAGATGCCCGCGTCACCGGCGAACTGTTGAGGGTTACTCGCGATCTGACTGATGGCTCCGAGGGGCCCCGCGCTGGCTGAGCCGGCGGTCGAAGGGGCGAATTCCGGCGCCTTGGCTTCGGGAAGCTCGACTCGGTCGACTTGCCAGGTGCAGCGCATGTCCTGACGCGTGTCGTCCTCGCAGCAGGCACCGTCGTCCTTCTCCTCGACCTCCGGAAATCCGAGCTTGAGCAGCCGTTCTTCGATCTCGCTCATACGGCAGCGCAAAAGCCCGGTGGCAATGCTGGTGTGCTGCGCGTAAGTGCCCCCCGAGTAGAGGCCCGCTTGCGCGGAGAGGATCACCGTCAGCGAAAGGCCGAGGATCGCCACCGCCACCATGACTTCGAGGAGGGTGAAGCCGCGCGCTCTCAAAACGCTCGCTCCTCCCGCTCCGACGAGCTTCCGTCATCGCGCAACGGATCCATCGACTTCGAGCCTCCCACCGTGCGCACGCGGCCGGTGAGCGGCGAAACGAGGATCGAAATGCCATCCTCAGCTCGTTGCGAGCCGGTGGTCATGAGCTGAATCGAGGCACGCTCGGTCTGACCGCCCGGCCAGAAATAGAGGTACGCGCGGCCCGAAGCCTGGCCTTCCGGTGAATGTGCGGTTTCCACCTTGCGAAACTTCACCCCTTGTCCGAGCGAGCGACCGCCGCTGGTGTCCGGATCATCGAAACCGAGCGCCTTCACGGGGGTGAAGCGAGCGCGCGGCGCCTGCGGTCCCTTGAGAATGCGGGACGCCTGCGCGAGCGCGTCTCGCTCCTCCGGCGTCCCGGCTTCGGCCCCCCCGGTGGCGTCGCCTTTCTGAACGAGCACGTTGTCGTTCGTCTCTTCCAGGATGACCTTCGAATTCTCGATGTCGAACACCAGACGATTCGGGCGTGAGGTGGCGCTCGCGCGCGTGAAAGCGATGCGAATCGCGCCGGAAATCATGCTCGCCGCGCCGCGCATTCTGGAGTTGACGACCGCCCCCGAGCCGAGCACGACCGCCGTGGTCACGAAAGCGATGATCGCGATCGTTACCAGGAGCTCGATCAGCGTGAGCCCACGCTGTGCGCGCCTGATCGGTCGGGGAGGATTGATAGAAAACGGCATCGTAGGCGTCACTTCTGCGCGGGCACTCCCTTGGGCACGCTGAGATCGTCTTGGGTCCCGTCTTTCTTGTCGCGGCCGGGGGAGCTCACGGTGACTTCCTCCTCGGTACAGTCGATTTTGAATGCTGAGCCCCAGGGGTCGTCGACCTTGGAAGCCGTGTCGATCTCCTTGTCGGCGACGAGCTGGGTGACCGTCGGGCATTGATCGCCGCCACGCATCGAGCGCCAGCGCACGACCGCATTGCGGATCTCGCGAGCGCTGTTCAGGGCCGTATCTTCCTGGGCTTTCGTGAACTTCGGAATCACCGCCACGACGACGGTCGTCGCGATGAGGCTCATGATGGCCACGACGATCAGGACCTCGACCAGCGTCACGCCGCGCATCGTCGCGCGAAGAGCACGCTGTATCCGTCGTTCCTCTTCAACACCAGTCACCGTCTGCATTTCGTGCCTCCTGTGTGGTTGAACCGTCATTCGATGCGATCGAGTCCACCCGGCTCGCCGTCCGGTCCGTCGGAAGAAAGGTCGTAGGCAATGCCTTCTCTTCGGCTCGGGCAAATGAGGCGCAGCGGGCGACCCCAAGCGTCGTCCGGCAGATCGCGCAGGTAGCCGGTGCTTTCGAGCTCGTCCAGCTGCCTGGGACATTTGCCGTCGTGGTCCGCCCGATACGAGTCGATCGCCCGGCGTACGACGAGCAGCGCCGCCCGCGTGGCCCGCTCGCCGGTGCGCTGCCGTTCTCGCGTTGCGAGCAGAACGACGATCGCCAACACCAGAAGTCCCATCGCAAAAGGCCGCGCCCGCGCGAGGCGCAGCCTGCGGACGAAGCCGCCGCGTCGTTCCCAAGGCAGGTAGATGGTTCGCGAGCTGGTCTTACGGGAAACCATCGTGCCTCACTGGACGAACTCGTTCATCTGGATGAGGGGCATCATGATCGAGAACGCGATGAAGCCGACCGCGGCACCCATCACGACGATCATCAGAGGTTCCAGCAGGCTGGTCAGCGCCTGCACGCTGGTCTCCACCTGGGCATCGTAGGCGTCGGCTACGCTCTCCAACATTTGCTCGAGTTGGCCGCTCTTTTCGCCGACGGCGATCATGTGCGTGACGATAGGAGGAAACTGACCGCTGCGCTTCAACGGATCGGCGATGCTCTCCCCCTCGCGAATGGATCCCGTCGCCTCTACGACGACCTTTTCGAGCAATGCGTTGCCGAGGACGTTCTTTACGATGTCCATGGCCTTGAGCAGCGGAACGCCGGCGGCAAGAAGCGTCGCCAGCGTCTTGGCGAAGCGTGCGACGGCCAACATCCGCAGCAGCCTTCCGAAGATGGGAGCGTTGAGGCAAAAAGTGTCCCACTTCATGCGCCCTTCCGGCTGCTTTTTCCACCGCCGGAACCACCAAATCCCGAGGCCGAGAAGAAAGAGGATGAGCCACCAATATCCGGCGGCGAAGGTGGAAACGGCGATCAAGAGCTGGGTGTACCAGGGGAGCGCGCGATCCAAGCTTTCGAAGATGGCGGTAACCTTGGGAACGACGGCAACCATCAAAACGCTGATGAGCAACATTCCGATGATCGCCATCAGCACGGGATAGGCCAGCGCAGCCGAGACCTTCGCGCGCAGCCTGGCCTGCGCCTCCATGAAATCGGCGAGCCGTTCGAGGACTTGCTCCAGCGTGCCGGATGCCTCGCCAGCTGCGACCATGTTCACGAAGATGGGCGGAAACGCACGCGGGTGTTGCTCGAGCGCCTTGGCGAAGCTCGTGCCTTCGTTGAGCTTTTCGCGCACGACCGTGAGCACGCGCTTGAGCTCCTCCTTTTCGACTTGATCGACCAGCGCCCCGATGGCGTCGACCAGCGGAATGCCCGCGCGCACGAGCGTGGCGAGCTGGCGCGTCAGCACGGCCACATCGGCGCCCGAGATTCGCCGGAAATATTTGAACAGATCGATGTCGCGCTTGGATTTCGACTTGGCGACCGTCTCTTCGGTGGCCAGCGTCAGCAGAATGCCGTCCCGCCGGAGCGCGGTGCGAAGCACCTTCGCGTTCTCCGCGTCGCGTACACCTTTCACCACTTTGCCGGAGGATGCGACGACGCCGCGAAACTCGAAGACGGCCATGGTCTACTCCACCGCGATGTCTTCCTGCGTCGCGGCCAGTACCTCTTCGACCGTCGTCAACCCGAGCAGCACCTTACGCGCGCCGTCGTCGCGCAACGTATCCATGCCCTGATCGATGGCCGCGCGCTTGATGCTTTGTGCGTCGGAGCTCTTCAAGATGAGCGAGCCCACGACGTCGTCCACCATCATGAGCTCGTAAATGCCCCGCCGGCCGGTATACCCGGTATTGAGGCAGCTCGCGCAGCCCTTGGCGCGATACAATGTGAGCGGGCCGCGCTTTTCGAGGCCGACCGGCACGTAATTGACTCCTGGCACCACGTAGCGAGGCGACAGTCGTCGCGACATGCGCCAAGCGATGCGGTCGGCGTCGATACCGAGCTGGCGCAGCTCGAAATCGGTCGGCGTGTATGGCTCGCGGCACTCGGTGCAAAGCAGACGCACCAACCGCTGGGCCAAAATCCCGATGACGCTGGATCGGACGAGGAAGGCTTCGATCTCCATTTCGACGAGCCGCGTCACCGCGCCGGCCGCATCGTTGGTGTGAATGGTGGAGAGCACGAGGTGGCCGGTGAGCGAGGCGTGGATCGCAATTTCCGCCGTTTCTTTGTCGCGAATCTCGCCCACCATGATGACGTCGGGGTCTTGGCGAAGGAACGCCCGAAGAGCGCTGGCGAAACTCAGCCCGATCTTGGGATAGACGTGCACCTGGTGGATTCCGCCGATCTCGTATTCGACCGGGTCCTCGGCGGTCAGGATGTTGAGATTGGGCGTGTTGATGCGGTTGAGGCAAGCGTAGAGCGTGGTGGTCTTGCCGCTGCCGGTGGGGCCGGTCACCAGGATGATGCCGTCCGGCTTTCGGATGAGACTGTCCATGAGGCCGTAGTCTCGCGCCGCGAAGCCGAGATCGGGCAGGTCGAGCAAAACGTTGGTCTTGTGCAAAAGACGCATCACGATTCGCTCGAAGCCGCGGCTGGTCGGGATCGTGCTGACGCGCACGTCGATGCTCTTGCCGGCGATCTTGAGCGAGATGCGGCCGTCTTGGGGCAAGCGTTTCTCGGCGATGTTGAGCC